>JACNLO010000055.1 GCA_014381555.1 Planctomycetota bacterium
CCGGACACGACAGGACACGGTGGTGGATAACGTCCACCGACCTTTGATTGCAGGTTAGGGCTTAGTGCCACAGAGAGTAGACCGCCGATGGAATACCCTAGTGTTCACAGGTAAGGCTGAAAGGGTGCGGTAAGAGCGCACCGCGTGTTTGGTGACAAACATGGCAAGGTAAACCCCACCGCGTGCAAGCGCAAGCAGTTCTCGGTTTGTTTCGACAAACGTCCTTGTCCGAGGAATGAGAACGGGTCGCGTGCAAAAGTTTGTTGGCAACAACAGACGTAGATGAATGGCCGTCCTTGACAGAATCCGGCTTATCGTCCACAAGCAATCACCCTAACAGGCCCTCGAACGAAAGTTCGGGGGCTTGTCCTATTATGGCGCTTTCAAAGTTACTTTCACGATGATATTTTTACCTTCGCGTTGCACGGTGAAACTAATTTCATCTCCAGGTGCGGAATCCTTGAGTAACTCCATAAGTTTGCGCCCACCTGTGAGTTCAACATCATTCCAAGCAAGCAAGATATCGTTTGCTTGTAGCCCAGCGTCTGCAGCACTTGTGCCTTCACTCACTCCGGTAAGCAAAATGCCAGTTTCCAAAATTTCAGAATAGGACGGATGTATTCCAAGCCTGACAGGGGATGGCATGCGGGTTGTTCGTCCTGCTCCACCTTTTGTGTTTGATGTGAACGTAAGTTTGTTGTCGTTGACGAGTCCTTTGGCGAAGTCGTAGGTGAGTTCGGTCACAATTGCACCTCCCGCTGGGTTTGTTGTAAAAGCTTCGTCTTGAGGTGTGTGGTATTCTGGCGTCATTCCTGTGAAAAAGAATAATACTGGAATATCTTTTGCATAAAAATTGGTGTGGTCTGATGGTCCGGTTCCTCCGGGAGTCAAACTAGCGGTAATTGTTGATGCTTCGATAATTTCTGGAACAAATTCCTCAAATTCAATCGCAGTTCCTGTTCCAGAGATAGAGAGGTTGTCATTGCTTAAATTCCCAACCATATCAAGGTTAATCATGGCGTTGATGGATTCAAGATCCATTGTTGGTTCCTTAACAAAGTGTGCAGATCCGCGAAGTCCTGCTTCTTCGGCGTCGAAGAAAATGAAAAGTATGGAACGCAATGACTCGTCTTCTGATGATTCATAAAATTCAGAGAAAAGTCGAGCAAGGATAAGGTTAGCAGAAATACCTGACGCATTGTCATCTGCACCACGGTGCAGAACTCCAGGTGTCGAAGTGCCTGTGTACCCGAATCCTACATGATCATAATGTGAACCAATCACGAGCCATTCGTCTGCGAGTTCGCCTCGACCTTGCAAGATTCCCCCGATGTTTTTCGCTAGTAAGGATGAGGTTTCGACTTCGATATTGAGCGAGGCTTTTTGATTGATAGGTGTGGTTGTGATTTCACCATCGTCTGCTAACTGTTTCAACTGTGCAATAGATTGCTCAGATGGCAATGCAATGTTTGCAATCTGCTCAGTACATTGCACAATAGGTATGTTGGTTGAACCAAATCGGCTCGATCGTGTTGTTTCGAGCCCACGTCTACCATCGCGACAATTAGGTGGGTTTACTAAGATGACGCCCACCGCACCCCGGTCGATTACCGCTTGCATTTTATTCTTGATATTTGAGTGAGGGCTGAATCGTCTATTAGACCATTGGCTTGCGCCATTTTCATCGAGTGGTTCGTAACGAAGCATCAGCGCAATTTGACCTGTCAAATCACTATCATCATCAAAACTTGAATACCCGTTATCGCCTGACTCAATTGCATACCCGACAAAAGTAATTGGAGCAGTGATTGTTCCAGATCCACTGTTTCCAAGGACGACATAATCTCGTTCCTCTAGCAGTGCCATATCATCAATACCGAAAAAAGCTTTTTTTACATTTGGAGCTGTACCATCGATATTAAAATCAAAGGGTTGGAACCACGAAGTGTTGTGGTCAAAAGCAGGAATGAGAGCTGTTTTTTCGAGATTCCACGTAATGTAATCACCTGCTAGTTTGCTACCTTCTGTTCCGGGTTCACGACCACCTAACCAGGGATTTGAAAGAAGCGTGAGATGCTCGAAAAACTCAATGGCAAGTGGACCCGCGCTCTTGAAATAGGACTCGAGAGCGTCATCTTCAAGTGTACTTTCTGGTTGGAATTGGCGAACGGAAAATGGGCCGTCTTCTACCGAACCGCTAGGTGGTGAGTGACTAGGAATTGAAAAAAGAAGAGCAGTAATAATGAGTCGTACCATGCATAAGAGTTTATACTTACAGCTCTCAAACAGCGAGCGCAAAAATGGATTACACCCAATTAAATACAAACCAAAGAGAAGAAATGTATGCTGAGATTGGTATTGCATCAATCGATGAACTTTTTGATGTGATTCCTTCGGAAATTCAGTGCGTTGAAGGACTAGATTTGATGCCTGCGCTGAGCGAATTAGAATTGCAAAGAGCATTGTCAGAGATGGCATCCCACAATCATGGCGCGCACGATATGACATGCTTTATGGGGTGTGGCGCATACGACCATTTTTATCCAGCATTGATTGACCAACTCACAAACCGTGCGGAGTTTTTGACTTCGTACACTCCTTACCAAGCGGAGGCGTCGCAAGGTTCATTGCAGGCGTTCTTTGAATTTCAAACACAAATTGCTCGGCTAACAGGTTTAGATATTGCAAATGCAAGTTTGTACGATGGGGCAACTGCGGTTGCTGAAGCAGCATTGCTTGCTATCAATTCAACTCGAAGAAAAGAAGTACTTGTTGCCTCAACCTTGCAACCTGAATATATAGCAGTGTTGCGTACAGTACTTTCCGATTTAGATATCACAATTACAGTTCTAGAGTCAACAGATGGCAAAATTGCACCATCTACAGTGGAAGCAAATATGTCAGATGAAGTTGCTGGAGTCATTGTGCAATCACCTAACATTTGGGGAGTAATTGAGGATTGGGATGGTTGTTTTTCAGAAGCGCATAAGACACTAAAAACCGCAGCAATCGCTGTATTCAACCCGATTGCATGCGGTGTATTGAAAACTCCAGGCGAGTGCAGTGCTGATATTGCTGCTGGCGAGGGGCAACCCCTTGGTAACCCACTCAATCTTGGTGGTCCATATTTGGGATTGCTTGCTGCAAAAGAATCCTACATTAGAAAAATGCCCGGACGACTTGTTGGAATGACGAACGATGAAGATGGACGGCGTGTTTTTTGTTTGACCTTGCAAACGAGGGAACAGCACATTCGTGGCGCAAAAGCAACAAGTAATGTTTGCACAAACCAAGGGCTTATGGCATTGCGTGCGTCCATATTTATGACAGCGCTTGGGAGTGATGGCATCAGAGAGATTGCAACGCAGTGTTGGAATAAGGCACACTATCTCGCCCAAGAAATTACAAAACTCGATGGTTGGGAGCTGATATTTGATGGAGATTTCTTTAATGAATTTACCGTGAAGTGTCCTTGCGATGTCACGAAAGTAGTTGACTTTTGTAAATCGAGGGGCGTGCTCTGTGGAGTTGCTGCTGCTGGAAGGCGAATGCATGGGTTATCACAAGGAAACGAATTGATTATCGCGGTGACCGAAAAACGAACAAAACATGAAATTGATACGCTCGTAGATTTGTTCGGGGAGGTTGCACCGTGACGACGTTTGATGTTACGAAAAAGCATTCTCGAGGTGACCGTGCAACTGAGCCTTTGATTTTTGAGAAACAAGTTGATGATGTTGTAGGTGTTGATTTACCTCCACTGGATGTACCCGAGACCAAGATACCGACCATCATGCAGGGTGGCAGCAAGACCTTACCAACATTCGGTCAACATGATGTGATGGCACATTACACACACTTGTCAGACCGAAACTTTTCGGTAGACGGAAACTTTTATCCACTTGGCTCTTGCACGATGAAGCATAACCCTAGAATTAATGAGTGGGGTGCTTCGCTTCCTGGCTTTGCTTGTTTGCATCCTTTGCAAGATGATGACACTATTCAAGGTGCGCTTCGATTGTTGTATGAAACTCGAACGATGCTTGAAGAAATTTCTGGAATGCACGAAGTATCCCTGCAACCAGCTGCAGGTGCCCATGGTGAATTCACCGCGTTAAAAGTAATTCGTGCATACTTTGCAGATCATGGACAACCAGAGAGAACAGTTGTGCTTGCAGCTGATACTGCACACGGAACAAACCCAGCCTCCTGCACGATGTGTGGCGCTTCAGTACAAACTGTCAGAACATCTAATGGTCAAACGGATTTGGATCATTTACAAGAAGTGATTGCAGATGTTGGAGCTGAAAACATCGCAGCATTTATGATTACAAATCCAAGTACTGCAGGATTATTTGACTCAAATATCAAGAAAATAGCTGACATTGTTCATTCAGCAGGCGCCAAACTTTATCTTGATGGAGCGAACATGAATGCGATGTTAGGTCGAGTTCGTCCGGGCGATTTTGGTGCGGATGCGATGCATTACAACACCCACAAAACATTTAGTACCCCTCATGGTGGGGGTGGACCGGGAAGCGGTCCGATTGCCGTGACTGAAGAACTTGCTCCGTATTTACCAGTGCCTCAAGTCATGATGGCAGATGATGGAAGTTTTTACTTGGACCGAGATCGCGAGAAGTCAATTGGAAAAGTGCGTTCTTTCATCTGTCAGTTTGGTGTACTCGTTCGCTGCTGGGCGTATATTTCAGCATGCGGCCCCAATGGTTTGAGAAATGTTTCGGAGACAGCAGTGCTCAATGCAAATTACATTGCAGCAAAATTACGCGAACGGTATGCCATGCCATTCTTTGACCCACAAAATGGTAATTATTGCGCACATGAATTTGTAACAGTTCCGCAACAGTTGCTCGACAAAGGAGTGACATTGATAGACATCGCGAAACGCATGATTGATTACGGCGTGCACCCGCCAACGATGCATTGGCCAATTCACGATTGTTTTATGGTAGAGCCGACTGAAACAGAATCTAAGGCAGCGCTTGATAGTTTTATCGATGTGATGCTTCAAATTGCTGATGAGATAGACTCAGACATCGAGCTGGTACTACAATCCCCACAAGAGTCCGACATAGCAAGAGCAGACGAAGTATCCGCTGCTCGAAAACCAATAATTGCTTACCCAAAATAAACTATCCCGCGGGTCGTTTATTGCTTTGTTGTGACTCTTCCAATATTTTTTAGCCACTGAGACACGAAGACACAGAAACAAGATTGGCGTTCTCAGTTCCTAAACCAAATGTATCCCTCCGTGTCTCCGTGTCTCCGTGGCGTTTCTTCTCCACAGAAAACTATCCGAGGAGAATTGCCGCGATGAGGACGAGGATGCCTGCGAAAAAACCAGCGAGGATGTCGTCCATCAACACGCCCCAGCCTTTGGATAGATGTTGTGATTTGTCGATTATCTCCGGCTTCCAGATGTCGAAGAGACGAAAAAGGGCAAAAGCGTAAAAAGCAAGCCCAATCCAAATTGCAGGAGAAATATGATTCCCTGGTTCAAGCCAAGCCATACCAAGTAGGGCGATCGATTGACCAGCAGCCTCATCGGAAACAACTTGTGGAGGATCAGAAGATTCGAAATATTTTGAATACCAAGGGAACAAGTAAATGGTTGTAATAGACGATGCGATAATAATTGCTACAAGGATTCCGATTAACCAACCTTGAAGGATTCCGAAATGCCCACAGACCAAGACAACAATAAGTGGCTTAAGTGAACCCCACGTTCCCGGTGCTTTTGGAAGCAACCCAAGGCCTCCAGCTGTACACCACATCAATTTTAGCCAGTTATTCATGATTTATTTCGAATCATAGAAAGTAAGCCAGTCATATAAGGTAATCCAGACCAGACAGTTATGATGAGCAGGAGCCAAGCGAGAATGTTAATAGCCAGCATGACTCCTTCGTGTTGGTCTGGTTTGAAGTTCACAACAAGAAGAAGAATTAATGGCAATGCAAACGATTGAAAAATCATTTTGATTTTTCCAGACCATTTTGCACCACTTTTGTGCCCCATTGATTCCAAGACGCCACGAATCGAGGTTACCAATAGTTCCCTTGCAATGATGACGACGACCATCCATGGATAGATTCCTGTGGCCATTGTGAGGAGTCGCTCACTTTCCACCCAAGATTCAACGCTAAAGCGAGGGCCTGCAAAATAAATAAACGTACCAAGAACCAATACTTTGTCGCAAAATGGATCCATCAAGCGCCCAAACATCGAAACAACGTCCCATTTACGCGCGAGATACCCGTCAAGAAAGTCGGTTATCGCTGCGATGACAAAAAGGGCAATTGCGACATTTCCCCAGAGAATTCCTTGGTCTGGATACCGATAGCCACTGAGTACTGCAAAGAACGCAGCAGCGATAAGAATCCTCAACATTGTGATTGCATTTGGGATTCTGCGCTTGAGTGATTGCTCCATTAAATCCATTCTACCTTTAACCTTCAAAGAGGTTGCGAATCAGCACTAATGGACATATCTTGCCCGTTTTGAGTTAATTATCCTTCCCATAGATAGAAGGTCTACCCCTACGAATGGACTTGTTCCTACCCTACATTGCTTGCTTGACATTAGCCTTGGCTATATATGTTGCTCTTCGCCCCTCCTCAACATCTTCAAGAGTGGTCGTGCAGGTTGCGATGATAGCACTTGGTGTAGCTGCTGCAGGATGGCTTATGGGGTTAGTAGTGGGCTCTATTTCAGAATTTGTTGATATGAGTCAGGGTATCTTTTTTAGCATTTTTAGTTTGTGCGCAATTGCCGCAGCGCTTCGAATGGTGACACACAGTCGCCCAGTCTATAGCGCCTTGTATTTTATCTTGGTGGTAGTTGCGACAGCGGGATTGTTTTTACTTCTTGAAGCAGAGTTCATGGCATTTGCACTCATCATTGTGTACGCAGGTGCAATTTTAATTACGTATATGTTTGTGTTGATGCTTTCGAATCAAGCTGACAATCCGGAACATCCAGAAACTCAAGCATTGTATGATCGTGTCCCGCGTGAACCAGCAGCTGCAGTAGGGGTTGGATTTTTATTGCTCTGCCTTATCACAGGAACTGTTGTGAGTGGAACGTCTTCCTTACCTACTCAAGGTGACCAGCAGTCACAATGGTCTACCCTGGAAAATTTGCCCAAGCAATTTGAATCAAGTGTGATGGAAATTGACGCTACATTTGCGTGGCCACCCATAGCATCATCTCAAGGAAAAATGATTCGTCATGATGGCGATGAATCCTATGTAGTTTCCTCAGAAGGAACGAAGTTGCAACTTCCAGTATCAATATTACCACGCAACACCCAACAGGTTGGATGGTCACTTGTAAACGATTTTCCTGTAAGTCTTGAACTTGCAGGAGTTATTTTGCTCATGGCAATGTTTGGTGCAGCAGTGCTTGCTCGCAGAGCTATTGAACTTGGCAATCAACAAAAAAGAAAGCTATTTGTTGAGAGCGATAAAGCTGAGGATCAATCATGATGACATCCGCAGTACTTTCTGGATATCTCATTGTAAGTGGGTTGCTTCTTGCAATCGGCGTGGTTGGTTTTTTAGTTAGACGAAATTTAATTGTGATGTTCCTTTGCACCGAACTTATGTTCCAAGGAGCTGCAGTTGCATTCGTTGCAATTGGACGCTTTTTATTCGATTACTCTGGCCAGGTTATGGTCATCTTTATCCTCACAGTTGCAGCTGCCGAGGCAGCATTGGCATTAGCTTTGGTGGTGCTACTCCATCGGCAACAAGACACGTTAGATGCTGACGCATTTGGAGAGTTAAACGAATGACGTCATTGCTTCAATTTATTCCAAACATCCTTGCAATGCCTGCAGTCCCAGTTTCACAAGTTGTTCAAAGTGAAACGCTTGGTTGGGCAAGTTTTATTTTATGGTTACCTTTAATCTCACTTGCATTGTGTGGACTTTGCGCAGTTTGTAAGGTTAAGACTAAAGCACCGGCAATCATCACTACTATTTGTCTAGGGACGTCGTTTGTACTTACGGTGCTTTTATGGCAGGGGTACGAACAACCAGTGATTATTCACCTCTTCGACTGGTTACAAGTGCATTGGGCAGAGGGTTCATTTGTAGCAAACTTTGCTCTGTACATAGACTCATTGACATTACTCTGGATGTTATTTGTTACGGGGCTTGGCACACTTATTTCGTTGTATGCCTCTGAATATATGGAACACGATGTAGGGAAGGGATACACCCGCTTCTTTGCAGGTGTGAGCGTGTTCCTCTTTGCTATGACGTGCCTTGTGATGGGCGACAACTTGCTCTTGCTCTATCTCGGATGGGAAGGCGTTGGATTTGCTTCGTATTGGTTGATTGGGTATTTTTATCAAAAACCATCTGCGGTAGCAGCTGCAAAAAAAGCATTTATCGTGAACAGAATTGGCGATGTTGGATTAGCTCTCGCGATTTACTTGATTTGGTCTACATTTGGAACAGTGCAATATGATGGAATTGCAACGGCACTTGCTAGTCATCAATACGAAACGTCGTTTGGTGATTGGACAGTCCATGCGATTCCTTACTTATTAATGATTGCAGCGTTTGGAAAATCAGCACAACTTCCATTGTATGTTTGGTTGCCAGATGCAATGGAAGGTCCAACTCCTGTTTCTGCCTTGATACATGCTGCAACAATGGTAACTGCCGGTGTGTATCTCATCATTCGAACGTATCCACTCTTTATGTTGGATAGCCATGCCCTTGAAACTGTCGCATGGGTTGGTGGATTGACCGCATTTTTTGCAGCAACAATTGGCATGGCTCAGTATGACATCAAAAGAATTATGGCATACTCAACTATTTCCCAATTGGGTTACATGTTCCTCGGGCTTGGTGTGTTAAGTTCCTTCGGTGCTGCATACCACGTCTTTACGCATGCGTTCTTCAAAGCAGTTTTGTTCTTAACTTGCGGTGCAATTATGCACGGTTTTGCAGGTCAACTTGATCTAAGACGTTTGTCAGGGTTACGTAAAATGAAGGGGTGGAAAATCGTGAGTTACACGATGTTGGTTGGATGCCTTGCATTAGCTGGATTCCCTCTTACCAGTGGTTTTTTCTCAAAAGACGTTATTCTTGCCGAAGCATTTGTGACGCAAGGGGCAGGGTTTAAATTTTTAGGATGGCTTGCAATCTTCACCGCAGGTTTAACAGCTTATTACACATTCCGCGTTTGGTTCAGGGTGTGCTGTGGTCCTGTGCAATATGAACCTGGCGACGAGTTGCATGGAGGAGATGAAACTTCATTCCACCCACATGCTCCTCGGTTTGCAATTAATTTTGTTCTAGTTGTTATTGCCCTTGGTGCCATACTTGCGGCACTGCCATACTTTATGCCAAATGAAACGGATGGATTACATGGTGGTTGGATTGCTGAGATGGTCAACGACTCTCCAGCTTCAGCAGGAGTTCCTGGAGCAGTTGTTGATTCTCATGCAGTTCATGACTCTGGGCACACTGGGGATTCGGGAGATGAAACACATCACGGTGACATTTTGGGGATGGATCCACATAAAGCGATGTATTTCATTTCTGCAGTTGTCGGGTTCATAGGCATTGCATTTGCCTTGTATTTTCATTTGTTCCGTCGTAAAGCTGCGGATACATTGCGAAGCAAGTTGTTGTCACGCAGAACTACAAGATGGCTACCAACGGCAATGGAGCACAAGTGGTACGTCGATGAAATCTATATAGCACTTATACGCTCGCCTCTTTGGATTCTCGGAAAATTATTCTCAATGATCGATCGGTACATCATTGACGGTGCTCTTGTCAATGGCATCTCTTCTCTTCCGCGTGCTGCAGCGAAATGGTTTTCGCCATTACACAATGGAGCAGTTCAAAGTTATGCAGTTTCAATGATAGGTGGGGCGATTCTCATAGTGTTACTGATGTTGTTTATGCCTGAGATAGTCGAATTTTTACAATCGATTTCTCAGCAGGGCGGTGAACATACTATTGCTTCTCTCGGGGGTGCGCAATGACGTTGTGGTACCTACTTTTACTTCCATTGATTGGTGCAGGGAGCATCTTTGTTCTTAGAGCAAAGGCGGCTAAATGGATTGCGATAGCTACCTCTAGCCTAGTATTCGTGTTGAGTATCGTGATGGCGATTCAATTTAGTCAGTGGGGTACATCTGCGACTGGACTTGTTTCACATTATTCTTGGTTAAATACATTAGGAATTACCCTTGATCTCGGCGCAGATTCGGTGGCGATGATGTTGGTGTTACTAACAACTCTTTTAACTCCGCTTTGTGTATTGGGGTCATTCTCGGCAATAACAAGCCGCAAGCGAGAGTACTACGCATGGCTCCTTATTCTTGAAACGGCAATGCTCGGAGTATTTACTGCTCAAGACCTCATTCTGTTTTATGTAAGTTTTGAATTGACATTGGTACCAATGTTCTTTTTAATTGCAATTTATGGTGGTAAGAATAGAGCACACGCAAGCATCAAGTTCTTTATCTATACGTTTACAGGGTCACTCTTTACTCTCGCAGGTTTTGTTTATGTTGCATGGAAATACAAAGTTGCTTCTAACGGGGGATGGTCGTTTGCTATTCATGATTTGACAACTTTTGCAGCGACACTTTCTCCTACAGAGCAAGGTTGGATATTACTTGCGTTACTTGCAGGGTTCGCCGTAAAAATTCCAGTTTTCCCTGTGCATACATGGTTGCCACTTGCACACACTGAAGCGCCTACAGCTGGCTCAGTTATCCTTGCGGGTGTTTTGTTAAAACTAGGAACGTTTGGTGTCTATCGTTTTGTCCTTCCAATGGTTCCTGAAGCATTGGTTGTATATGCTCCAGCTATAGCGGTGCTTGCAATTATTGGTATTTTGTATGCTGCGCTCATTTGCTGGGTGCAAGATGATGTTAAGAAACTGATTGCTTATTCTTCGGTTAGCCACTTGGGATTCTGTGTGCTTGGGTTAATTGCTTTGAATCCAATCGCACTTGAAGGTGCAGTGCTATACATGATTAACCATGGTCTTTCTACCGGAGCATTATTCTTTCTGATTGGAATGATGTATGAGCGGTATCACACTCGAGACATGAATGCTATAGGTGGATTGGCGAAGAAGATGCCTGTGTGGTCATTCTTTATGGTTTTCTTTGTTCTTGCAAGTGTTGGTTTGCCAGGACTCAATGGCTTTGTAAGTGAATTCATGTGCTTGATTGGAACGTTTATTTCATCAAGCTCAAATCCAACATGGCCTGGTGTCCTAGGACCTGAATATGCTGCGATTGCTGCAATTGGAATGGTCTTAGCAGCGATGTACTTGCTCATTATGGTTGGAAAAGTTGTGTTTGGTTCTCTTAAAGAACCAGAGCAACACGAGCCACATCAAACATTACCAACAGACTTATCCTTGCGAGAGATTGGCGTTCTAATTCCATTGGCATTGCTCTGCGTTTGGATTGGTGTAAAACCAATTGTCTTAACAGATGCCATGCAAGATTCTGTGGAAGAAGTTCTTTCTCCATTTCCAAGAATTGTTCAACAACAGGAACAGGCCCCAGCGAAACTGATTGATATAAAGGATGAACAACATGGTTGACCGACTTTGGTTCCTCATCCCAGAACTTATTTTGCTTTCGGGAGCAGTTGTTTGTGCGATTGGTGGTTTGTCGAACGCTGCGGCTATCAGAAGACGAGTTGGATTTATTGCGAGTATTTTCCTTATAGCAGCGTGCGTCTCGATTCCATTTGTATATTCACAAATTCATGTCGTTGATTCTTCCTCGTTGTACCCATGGCTTGGGAAGTATGTCAAATTTACTGTGGGAATTATTGGTATTCTTTTAGTGATGACATCAGGGGGGTTGATGGATCGCAAATATGAACATGCAATTGCATCTGGTAAGGACCGATTCAATGCATTGCGAACAAGTGCGGGTGAGTACCATGCATTACTCTTACTAAGTATTACAGGAGTAATGTTGCTTTGCGAAGCGAACGACCTCATCTGGCTTTTTCTCGCACTTGAACTTGTTTCGTTGCCAACATACGTAATGGTTGCGATGAGTCGTTGGTCAAGAGTAGGACAAGAAGCAGCGATGAAGTACTTCTTCCTTGGTGCTGTTTCCGCTGCATTGATGCTTTATGGTTTCGCTTTGATGTATGGTGCAACTGGCACGTTTGTCTTGAGCGACATGATGACTGCTTTCGCAGAACAAAGAGTCGACGGAGGTATTGCAATCTTTGGTCAGATAGGGTTGCTCCTTGCACTTGTAGGTCTTTGTTACAAGATTGCCGCTGCGCCGATGCACATGTACGCTCCAGATGTGTACCAGGGTGCAGCTTCTGCAGTAACCGCATTTTTAGCTTTTGTTCCAAAAGCGGCGGGCATGATAGCGATTATTATTATTCTCTCGATTGTTGGTTGGGAAAATGGATTGCCTTCAATCGTGGAAATGACGTTGTGGGTTGTTGCGGTTCTTACCATGTTGCTTGGAAATATTGGAGCGTTACTTCAGACTTCTACAAAGAGAATGCTTGGGTATAGTTCCATAGCTCACAGTGGATATATGTTGATTGGAATCATTGCTGGTCCTCCTCTTGGTCTTGTTGCGGTGATGGTGTACCTTGTTATTTACGGTGCGACAAATACCGCCGCATTTGCAACTCTTGCAAGTTTGTCACGAGATGGGAGATCAATTGATTCTCTTGATGACATCGCTGGTTTACATAATCGAAGCCCTTTAGCAGCGACAGCATTCTCAATTTCATGCGGTTCACTGCTTGGTATTCCACCACTTTTTGGTTTTTGGGGTAAGTTGATGCTTTTCGCTGCAGGTATTGCAGCAGGACAATTGTCTCTTGTAATTATTGCTGCAGTATCAAGTGCAATCAGCGCGTGGTATTACCTGCGACTCATCGGCTTGAGTTTGTTATCTCCCAATACTCCAAGAAGCGAGTCGGTTACGATCTCGTTGCGATGGCCTCTCATCGCGGCGATCATTTCAGCAATTATTGCAATTGGCGGACCGCTAGTTCTGAAGTCTTTGTCATCTGAAGCACGGCAAGCAATTAATCAGCCCGAGTAATCACTCTGCGGCTCGTTTTACAGATGCTGATTTGCGAGCTCGCGTGAGTTGAAAACCAAGACCCGCTAGCGAGAGCCCAATGGTAATACTGAGTAGGACTGTAGGTGTAATCGAAGAGAGTTCGTTGGAATTCCAATACATGGCAGCGATCGTGCGAATTCCTTCTAAGAGCAAGAAACTGCCTCCCATTGATGTTACTAGGGCGGCAGAGAAGTAGGGCATGAATGTTGCTACGAGCAACCCCAGAAGTAACCCAGCAATCGAAGAACCAACAAGCATGAGTCTTGGAGCTGCTGGGATAGCATTCCATGCTGCATTTGCTCGATGCATTCCAGACCTCGTTGCTGCTGCAACATCATGGGTCACCATAGTTAACATCGAGAGTAGGATATCTTCTGACGATTGAAGAGTGGTCGCTGAGTGGTCATCGCTTGCTTCAGATTGCTCAGCTGGAGTGGTTGCTGCTTCAATAACATCCCCGACGACTTGTTCGCCATTTCCTAAATCAGCGACATGCCATGTTATGACTGGGGCAATAATGGCGAATGAAAAAGCTAGCGAGAGGAGAATAGCTAATTTGGAAAGGTATACAGCGAGGATTGCAGCTATAACGCCAAAAACTAGAGCAATGATAAGAGGTGACATGCTCAGGGAAAGGTGTGGGGCTAGGAGGAGCCCAGTACCGGCGCCAAGAAGCCCAAAACTAAGTCCCACAGCTGATTTGAGAAGTAGTGCACCTGAGCACAGGAGAATTGCTCCTGTAACAAGACAGATGGCTGGGATAATAAATGGGACAAGCGTTTCCATGGTATTCCTATCTATCGTCATTGGGAGATACCCACCACTCATTTTCATCATATTCATTATGGGCTTTGTCCCCAGATCAGACCAGTGGACTGAGAATGGGACAGACCCCGTGCCAGACCACCCTGTGATAGCATGTAGAGATGAAATCTATGAATTGTTGGCAAGCGACTGTGTGTATCGCTGTAGTAATGGGAGTATGTATGAGTTCGAGTGCTACAAATGAACAAACAGGGCAGGACCAAACCCCTGCGTTGCCATCAGATGGAACAAATCGCCTCGGAGAAACGACGAGTCCATACCTCCTTCAACATCAGCACAACCCTGTACATTGGTACCCGTGGGGAGAGGAAGCATTTGAAGCAGCTCGGTCCCAGAATAAACCAATTTTTCTCAGCATTGGGTATTCGACATGTTACTGGTGCCACGTGATGGAACGTGAGTGTTTTGAAGATCAAGAAGTTGCAGATATTTTGAATAAAGACTTCATCGCAATAAAAGTGGACCGAGAAGAACGACCCGATGTCGACGATATTTATATGACAGCGGTACAAATTATCACTCGCGGAAGAGGTGGTTGGCCTATTTCGTTGTTTCTTGAACCAGAGCACCTTCAACCATTTTTTGGTGGAACATATTTCCCAAAAAATGACAGTTCTGGTCGAAGAGGATTTATTTCAACCATGAATCTTATTACACAAAAATGGCAAGATGAAAATGAATCTGTGATGAAACAAGCAACATTGGTTGGGGAAGCTGTTTCAAACAGTTTGACAACAAAACATGATTCAGTTCCACTTGATGCAGATGTTATAGAACGCGGGGTTGTTTCACTACTCTCTCGCTATGATTCGAAACGGGGTGGTTTTTCAAATGCACCTAAGTTCCCAATGCCTTCGTATCTTGATTTTCTTATGGAAACAAGTTGGGAGACGCCACAAGTTCAAACATCCGTAGCTAACACATTGATTCAAATGAGCATGGGTGGTATGTACGACCAAGTTGGTGGAGGGTTTCATCGATACAGCACGGATGATAAATGGCTCGTCCCTCATTTTGAAAAGATGTTGTACGACAATGGACAACTTGTTTCAACATACGCTGAAGCGTATAAGAGAACTGGCAACCCAATCTATGCAAAGGTAATTGAAGAAACATTGGACTATGTCAATAGGGAACTCAGCGATCCAAATGGAGGGTTTTTATCTGCACAGGATGCTGAGTCCAACCATCTTGAAGGTGAAACGTACCTTTGGCGTCAAAATGAAATTGAAAAGGCGCTATCAGATGCTGGCATGGAAAATGAAATTGAATTTACGCTTGCTATCTATGGCGTCGATCAGGAACCGAATTTCCAAGATCCGCACCATCCAGAAGTTCCACCTGCAAACGTGTTGTTTTTAACTTCCTCACTAGAAGAACTTGCTTCTAGATATGGGATGACGTATCCTGAACTTCAACAAAGAATTGATGCAATTGATGCCGTGCTACTCAAGGTTAGAGACACTCGCGATCAACCCTCGACGGATGACAAAATAATTACAGCATGGAATGGCATGATGATTACTGGCTACGCAGATGCTGGGCGGATATTAAGTAATCCTGAATGGGTTTCTCGTGCAGAACACGCAGCATCTTTTATTCTGGATGAAATGCGAAGTGGTACAGGCAAGTTGCTGCGAACATGGAGAAATGGGAAGGGCGGGGCTGAAGCATTCTTAATCGACTACAGCGCTTTAATCCATGGGCTTCTTGCTATTCATCGTGCAAATCAATCACAACAAGCTTTGCAGCAAGCAATAGAGTTGTATGACATTGCAAGATCATTGTTCTATGTGCAAGGCGAAGGGTGGTATGACACCGAGGATGAACAATCTGATTTATTTGTGAGAACCCGTGCACAATCCGACGGGGCTATGCCTTCTGCAACGTCTCTTATCTTGTTAGACCAAATTGATCTCGCAAAGTTGTCAGGTGATTCAAGATTTTTGGACGATGCTATTCGTACTATTGAATCTGAGAGCAAGTTGCTCACGACTTCGCCGCTTTCGGCAGTTGTAGCAACAAGGGGTTTGCACACTTTACTCCAACGTTATCCCGAAACATTCGCAGAAGACATTGAAGTGGTAAACGTAGATTCTTCACCTGTAACGATGCACTGTCAACCAAACACATTGACAGTTCCTGCTGGGGGAAACGCAACTGTACAAGTAAAAATAAAAATAATCGATGGATGGCATGTGAATTCGCATAGTCCTGGCAACGATTATGCAGTCCCACTTTCAATTACATCTCTCGACGAAACAGTTTCTCTTTCTATGATGTGGCCAAAAGGAAAAAGAATGCTTTCCGCTGGCGAACGAGTTGTTGTGTACAGCGGACCTGAAGTGAGCATCCCAGTAAATATTACTGCAAGCGAAAGAGCAAAAGGTCCTGTTGCCATTTCTGTAACATGGCAAGCGTGTGATGAAGATTCTTGCTTGGCGCCCGAAACCATACAAATACCATGCAAAATTGTTGTGGAGTAATGAAGTTGAACAATCTTTTTTCAGTTGCACTTATTTCGACTGGTGGCACAATCGAAAAAACATACGATGCTCATGAAGGCATTCTTGCAAACGGTCTTCCTGTTCTTGAAACTATGCTAGGAACGCTACAACTTGATGGTGTTTCAATTGATAGAATTGAGTTAATGAACAAGGATAGTAGGGAGATGTCGCAAGCGGATCATGACGCAATTGCAAATTGCGTTAATGAGCAAGCGCAATCACATGATGGCATTATTGTTATTCATGGAACAGACTCTCTTGCACTCACAGGCGAACGAATTCTCGAACAATATCCAGACCTAGAAAAACCATGCGTTATTACTGGGGCAATGAGACCTTGGATTATGAGAAATACCGATGCATTACAGAATCTTGTCGAATCATTTTCAGTTGTAAAGCTAGTGGACCCTGGCGTCTATGTTGCAATGCAAAATCGTGTATTGCAATTCCCGAATGTTGTGAAAGATACAGAGCAAATGTGTTTTGTTAAGAAAGAAAGCTAACTAATATGTCTAATAAATATTTAACTTCACCCGTTCCAAGTAAGAAAATGCCAAAGGGTATTCCGTACATTATTGGAAACGAAGCGGCAGAACGGTTTAGTTTTTATGGAATGAAGGGGATTCTCGTTATCTTCATGACTCAGTATTTGTTTATGTTGCCAGGATCTGGAACAGAGGCGATGTCTAAACCAGAAGCAATGGCTAATTACCATTTGTTTACTACTGCAGTATATTTCTTCCCAATTCTGGGTGCACTTCTTGCGGATATCGTCCTTGGGAAATATTTGACGATTATGATTTTGAGTGTTGTCTACTGTTTGGGGCACGGTGTACTTGCAATGATGGGCTCGACAGCTTGGCTCGAAATGTCACCCGGAATTGTTCTGGCTATTGGATTGGTTTTGATTTCGGTTGGCTCAGGTGGCATTAAGCCATGCGTTTCAGCACATGTTGGTGATCAGTTTGGAAAGCAAAACGCTCGCTTACTGGAAAAAGTTTTTGGCTGGTTTTACTTTTCAATTAACACTGGAGCATTCTTGTCGACAATGCTTACTCCGTGGCTTCTCGAATGGTACGGTCCACACTTGGCTTTTGGAGTTCCTGGAGTATTAATGGCAATCGCGACTATCGCGTTCTGGATGGGTCGTAATGTTTTTATTCATATTCCAGCTGGAGGCATGGATTGGTTTAAGGAAACTTTTTCGGGTGTTGGCTTAAAATCGATTTTAAAACTTGCAATCATCTTTATATTCATTGCAGTCTTTTGGGCGCTCTTTGATCAAACGGGTTCATCTTGGGTTTTGCAGGCAGAAGATTTAAACCGGAATTGGCTTGGTATGCACTGGCTATCTTCTCAAATTCAAGCAGTAAATCCAATTATGATTTTGATTTACATTCCAGTATTCCAATTTGTTGTGTACCCGCTGATTAATAAAGTTTGGAAGTTGACACCTATTCGAAAAATTTCGCTTGGCTTGTTTGTCATGGTCGCAGGTTTTGCGATGGTTGGTATGGTGCAAAGTTGGGTAGATGCTGGTGAACGCCCATCTATCGGGTGGCAAGTTCTCGCGTATGCGATACTGACGGCATCTGAAGTAATGGTATCCATTACTGGGTTAGAGTTCGCTTACACACAAGCCCCAAAGAGAATGAAATCTGTCATCATGGCGCTCTTTTTAATGAGCATCTCACTTGGCAACTTGTTCACTGCTGGTGTTAATCACTTTATTATGGTTCCTGATGGTCTTAGCGATGCAAAATCTCTAGTTTCTAAATGGAGCAATAAAGAGACCTCGAGTGAAGATCGAGAAATTCAAGCATCTGAAAAAGGTATTTCGTACAAACATCACGAAGACGGAGGATTTGAGTTGATTCTAAAAGGATGGGAAGAATCAATAGGAGATGATGATATTCGTGTTGGGTTTGCTCCTGATTTTGAACGGATTTCACTTGTAACTTCTGAAGTAGCCGTGATTGAAGGTGCCGTTGCGAAAATAGGAGAGTTTTGGGATGAAAATGATCGACTTCCATTTGCAGATGAAGGCGCAAATGCGATTCGAAATGAGCTAGACCCGTGGGGCAAGCCACTGCATTACCGCTTGGTTAATCGTAGTAATTTTGAGATTACAAGCGAGGGACCAGACAGTTTGTTTATGACTGAGAATGATGTTCGTGCTGAAGTTTCTGTTGAGTCACACACAGTTGAGCAACAAAATGAAATGGCTGAAGAGTATGTTGGTTCCTCAGAATCTTCCTTCTTTCATCCAAAATATTCATGGCTGGTTGTTCGACAAGCAGAAATTGATGCTGAAAAAGCAGGAAGCAGCCCATCAAATTGGGAAAGCTTTGTTTCTGAAGCATCCTCAGAAGAGAAAACAGTTATAGCAAAACAGAACCACGACTTCAATATTGTTTGGCAAGTTGGAGGAGCAACAACTCTCGCTGGTGCAGCATACTTTGAGTTTTTCACATGGTTGATGCTTGGAACTGCGATCATCTTTGTCATCGTTGGATACTTCTACGTACCCAAAACGTATATCCAAGACGAAGGTATGATTGCAGCAGCAGCGACTCTAGAGTAGTGCTTTTATTGTCCTAAGTTAATTGCACGAATTTGAAGACGATTGCCTTCTGGAATAAGCATGTAATGTGTCCACTGATTCGATGTTGTTGCGATAGGAATTGCAAGTCGGTTTCGAATGTGGACACCTTCTTCTTCCCCTAAAGTTTGGCGAACGATTCGATTATCTGTTGCAACGAGCCACGAGCCATCAAAAACCGGAGTTGCGGCAACGCTTTGATTGAGGAGGGCTACGGTTTCCATGGCCTTACTTGGTTGCCATACAATCATTCGTTGCTTCATGGGATGATAAAAGGCATGGGATTCATGCCATGGTGCGGTTGAATTTGTTGTTGCAATTTGCCAGACCAATTCACGGGTCGCACCGGTTTCGAGAATAGGTAGAGAAAGTGCGGTGAGTAGGGGGTCTCTTGCGTTCAGATCCAACTCGATTAGGCTAAGTTTTCCATTTTGAATACGAAATACGCGAAGGCGATCTATGCCTATGAATATTGGCATAAGCCAGTCACTTTTTCCATCGTCAATGACACGTTGACCTCTGAGAGTTTTTACAACAAGATGAAAGCGTTGCTCATCGAGTCCCCTACGTGACCACGCAATATCATCAATTGCATTAATCGTTGGGAAAGCGTTGATATGTTCATCTGAAACAATCCAACGTAGATTTCCGGTTGCCCAATCTAATTTTCCAATCCATCTACCCAGCTCACCCTTTGGCGCCTCAACCAAACAGTGTCGGCTATTTGCGGATCGTGTGAGAATCAGACCTTTTTGGCTAATGTGAATTGGCGAGATGTGCTTGCCTTCAAGCGGATCAATAGAATGAAGTTCAAGGGTTGTTGAGTTTTGTGCTGCGTTGTTGTCACCACAAAGAGTTTTAATCGTTGGAGCATTGCCAAGCTGGACCGCGGCGTGCAATCCATTTGGCGAAAATACAGGAAGACTAAACCTATCCCATGGTAACAGGCCAGCAGACCAATCAATTTCTGTTGAGGTAGAAATCGTAGCATTAATAGGCTTTACGGTGTTTTGTAGAGTCTTGAGTGCAGCAGTTTTACTTTTTATGCTTACTTTAGGATGATCTGTTTTTTGAGTGTTTCCGCAAGCGTATAGAGCAAGTGCAACGAGTCCAATCACAAGATGCTTCCAATGTAACGGCATGATTTTATATGTTACTGGCCTGGAGTGAAATCCGAAGCAGGATGACGTAATCGTTTTGACAAGAAATCATCATCAGTACTCATATGCTGTCGTTGATTGTCAATAGGAAGAGAAATCTCTTGCAATCGTTCGAGATATTCTCTGTTGTATTCTGCAGAATTTGGAATTGTTCTATCAACAATTACAGGTGTAATGAAAACAAGTAGTTCTTCTCGAAGAGTGGCGTCATCAACAGAAGAAAATAGCTCTCCGATGAGTGGGATATCTCCAAGAAGTGGAACCTTGCGTTTTACTTTTGATTCGCTTTCTTTCAATATGCCACCAATGAGAACTGTTTCACCATTATGCAATTGAACTTGGCTACGAACTTGTCGTCGTGAGAAAATTGGGTTTTGTCCTGCTCCACCACTATCGCTAAGTACATCAGAGAGTTCTACGTTAATGGTCAAGTCGATATCACCGTGAGAAGTGATACGAGGCCGGACATTGAGCATGACGCCGACATCCCTGTATTCAAAACCTCCCTCAACACCAACATTTGTTGCGGTAGATGTAGTTTGTACAGGAACTTCTGATCCATTGAAAAAGATTGATTCTTGGTTGTCAGAAGTAAATGTTTTTGGTTGCTGAATAATTCGAACATTAGTAAGTTGGTTTAGTGCATCAAGCGCAACGCCAACATTGTTGTTCAGCGCGCCAAGAGTAAAGACTCCACCACCTTCAAATAGTCCACTGAAGATATCTGTAACTCTTCCAGTCAAGTCACCATTGATGCCAATAGAATTTTCGCCACTTCCCGAAACCCTTGAGCCCCATCGTAGCCCGAGCTCTAAATCATCAGTTAGGGTCACTGCTGCGATGGTCGCAGAAATCATCACTTGTCGTGTTGGTTGGTCAAACTTGCTAATGACATCCACGATTGATTGTATGTAGGCAGGAGGGGCAAGAATTGCAATTGCATTTTGTCTCACGATTGGTACGAGACGTATCTTTGAAATGAGAGAAGATTCTGGAGATTGGTCGTCGGAATTTGCGCCACCTTGTTGCCAAGGGAATGTCATTTGTCCACCAGTTTCGTTATCAACTCCCGCAGCGGAATCGGTAAAGCCCTCGCCGGATAATCCCGTGTCTGGTTCATTAATGGTTGCGGTTACACCAGAGGGAGAAAGAAGGGCGTTCAATTCTTGACTCAATGAAACGGCATTAGCGTGTTTGAGTTCTATAATTTGTGGTAGGCCTACGTCTGATGGTTGATCAAGTGATTCGATAATTGAATCTAAAAACCCAAAACTTTCTTCGGTCTTTGATAAAACTAACAGTGCGTTTTTATCTGGATATGCTTCAAAACGATAGACTCCACTAATTGCCTGCCCAACGTCGGCACGTTGGTTTTGCCCGGCACGGGAAGACCCTCCGCCACCAGAAGAAGACCCATCTCCTAAAATTTCTTGGAGCAAGTTCCGAATTTTTATTGGATCGCTATATTCCAACACATACATTTTGCTAGTTTCAGTTGGTCTTGGTAAATCCCATTCACTTTGAATCAAAGTTTGGACTTCTTCCATTACATCTGGCTCCGCTTGCACAGTAACGGAGTTTTGTTGCATATTTACTGTGAGCCGAAGTTCCACTTGGTTATCAGTTGAAGAAGGTGTGGTACGACTTTGTTGTTGATTTCTGTTTCCACTAACTCTAGATTGGGAGGAACTTGCTCCTGATTCTTCGAATAAGTCTAAAATATTATTAGAAATTTCAGAAGCATCTGCGTATTTCAGACGAAACGTTTTTAATTTTCCCGATCGCCAGATGCGATCGAGTTGATCTATTAAGTCTTGAATTTGTTGGCAAAGACCAATATCTCCAAGTAATACAAGTTGGTTAGAATCTGGATATACGGTAAGTGAACCGTAGTCAGGGAATAGTTCGTTTATTCGATCACCGATAACTTGAGCTTCAGTTCGTTCAACTGTAAAAACTTTAATGACAATGGTTCCTCGATCTTGTCGAACCATTACGTCGTCATCAACACCAAGCACTGGGATGTCACCTATATCACTGAGCATCGAATCTAATGGTCCAATGATGATCATGTCTTCTCGTTCGATAACTCCAACTTGGTTCAGGCGAAACGCTTGAAAGAGTAAGTCAAGGGCCATGCCACGATCGATTGGCTCATCATTACGAAGGGTGATTTTTTTTGCGCGGAGTGAACTTGTATTAACAGGTATCACAACTTTTCCAGTTGTCTGTGCAATGAAACCAAGTGTTTCGTCTATAGAAACATCATCAAATGCAAGAATAACTGAACCACCTGGAATTTCACGGCGTAGAGGTGAACGAGTTAATGGGGATTCGTTGTCAGTAATAATGGCTGAATCTACTTCGAGTTCTGTGGACTCACCAGTGCCATCTGTAGATGCCTCGTCTGATTCTTGGTCGGTATCAGAATAATCAATAATTGGTGCAGCTTCTGGCGCAGGTCGTTCTTGTGCGATTGCCTCCGTACTCAATGCAAGAATGATGATGGCAAGGTTGAAATGTAGTAATTTTTTAAAACTCACTCTAGAATCCTTCTCTGCTTTTTCATCAGGGGAATGCTGATTTACTCAGTCAGAGAGTAACGCGACGAGGGTGAAAATATTACGCAGATAATTGGCATGGGATGAATATAAACCTATCGGACTTCCATCGGCAAAATGCGTTGAATTAAGATAGAAAAGAGGGATTGCCCTCTCTTCAATGAAGTGGACCGTAAATTGGGGGAAGGAGGTTAACTTTCAACTTCTTCTAAGAAGTTATCAGACACTACTGGTGGAGCGTCTTGTCGAAAAAAAGGTTCTTCATTCGTAAATAGATCGATTGGATATTCGCCGCCTCGGTGCTCAACAGTTACGATTGAAGGTGGGGTGGTTTTTATGACTTTGAGCCCATCTTGTTCTTCGCCAACTTTAAGTCTAATAACAGAATCGTTCCCAGCACCACGGAACCATGCTTCTTCGCCAATAATTGCGATAAGAGGAGGACCCATATACATAGGCGGAGGTGGTGGTGGTCCCAAGACAATTGGTTCCGCTGGTTCTGGTACGGGATCTCTTTTTGGTGGAGGTGGAGGAGGTTCTCGGTGTACAGCAATTTGAATTGGAGTAAAAAAAGCTGATCTTCCGTTGAACCGAGCAATGTCAACTAAAATTTGCTCATTATATTTTGTTACAAGTTGCTCACTCTTAGAAGTAGTTGGAGTGGAAACTTCACTTTGATTCAATAGCGGTGATGCGACGGTTGTTACTGCATATGCACAAAATAGAATGATGACAATAATCGAAGCAATGCTCCATCCCAGAGGACCACGAAGTGTTTGTATTTCTTTCATTATTTTCCTCTCCGATTTGCAGTGGAAACTACCCACGCCTCAACCGAAAGGTCAACACGAATGAACCGGCCACCTTGCCTTGTGAATCGAACATCAGAAACGACATCAATCCAAGGGCTGCTTTCTAGTTCAGAGATAACATTCAATACTTCTTCCTGTGATGCTTCGAATCGAATATCACCAATAACTTGTTCGATATGTTCGTTTGCAGAAACAATCCCAGGGAGTGAACCAGATTTCATGCGACTTGTTTTCGTACGAGTATACTCGTCATTTTCAACATCATGATTACTTAGTATGTTGTGAACTGCTTCAGTGAGCGCAGCCGCTCCTTCACTTTTACTACGAGGGAGTTCCACTTCGCCAAAAGATGAAATTGCATTTTTAACTTTTGAAGTAAATGTGGTTGGAAGTTGAATTTCTTTTATCTGTCGTTCTTTTGTTGCGACTTGTGTAGACCAATCAACTCCCATTTCAGCAATGGTGGCGTCCCAAATGAGAAACGCGATTGTAAGTGTGCCTGCCCAGAACGCCCACTGCATGGCACGAGACCATGTAGAAACTTGATTAAGAGCATTTTGTATGCCAAACATTATTTCTTAATCTCCTTGAGTCGGTCGAACAATAGTCTCATTTCACCCTTAAGACGCTTCTTTGTTTCTTCATCTCCTGCGCTCAGACGGTCGATACCTTCTGCAACTTCAGCGAGGGCGATTTGCGCCTCGTCTTCACCCATGACGCTAATTTGTGCAGCAGAAAGTGGCTCTGGAATTCGGCTCGAATTGCGTCCGCCAGGATTTCGTTCGGATGTATGAGACCCCACTTCGCTGCTTGTTCGTGAATTGAGATTGCCTGAAGGGCGATTTGGGCGGTCGGCCACTTCCCTGTCATCTCCAATGTGAGCAGGAGGTTGAATATCAGAGTTATATGATTCAGAACTGCCTGGGGTCATTGAGGCACTGTTTTCATGCGAGCCAGATGATTCTTCTGGAGAATAATCTACATGATCTTCTGGTTGGATGCCAGCTTTTCTCATGGCACTTGTCCAAACTCCAAAATCATTTTCAACAGAATATCGTGGGCGTTTTAAAGGGTCAGTTACAGTCGCTCGTAAATCAAACTCACGTTTCCCAAACGTTCCTGCTGGTTCATAAGAGAATAGAATGTCTTTGAACATTCCAGTTGAGGAAAGTTTTTCCTGCATCTTCGCAATAAGTTCTGCTGCAGAATATCCATCTTGATCTTGAGCCGAACCTCTGACAGAAACTGGTTCTCCTGTATTAATTCGTAACGTATCGATTTCGATTCCTAGAGGAATATTGTTAATGACATCTGATGCGATTTTTGTGATTGGCCATGCAGAATTTCCAAGTTCCTTATACATAATCTGCTGTTTTCGTTCCTCAAGAACTTTGGCATACTCCACATCAAGTTCTGGGTTCATCAAATTGAGTACGCCAAGTTTCAATCCTGAAACGAGTGCTGGACCAACTGCTAGAAGAATGAGAGCAACGCATGCAAGTTTCATCGCGACTGTCTTTCTGTTGCAACGATTAATGAAACGTTCTGAGAGGGAAGGGTGAAGTATGGGTGCACTCATCTTCATTGTAGTTAGGGACTGAAGTGAGCCAGTTGCAGCAAGGAAGCCACCCACGGTGATACCCCACATCGACCACCACGCATGATCACTTGGCGCTGTCCCTTGAATTCGATTGGCGACATCTGCACGAACTTCCTCAGGAAGAAGGAGTATTGGGGAGTTGCAAGATTGGACAGCAAGTTTGTCTTGCAAGGAATCTAGTAGAGAATTCGTGAACGCAGGAGTGTGGCTGTGTGCGGAAGCCGTCTCTTGGACTATTCGAGCGATACCATCGATAAATGTTGAATTTGATGTTGCGTCTTCACGAGTCGCACGTAGTGCAGCCCCGTTTGCATGAGTGAGGGCAATGGTAATTGTTCCATCAGTTGGATCAGCATAGAGTAGTGGTTCGATTGGTCGAAGCCCATCTAGCAGGGCTGCGATGGACGCGGCATCTGGGATAAAAGATGCGTTCTGCATACAATCAGGAACCTCTACGTGAGAAGTATCTGGCCAAGCAACGATAAGCCCAACACGATTCGTTTCGCCATTTGAGTTGTCTAAGGCAGATACTGCTCTACGGTGTTCGGGAGTACCACCGAGAAATTTTGATTCGGCTTGGAGTCGAAGAGCTTGGACCATCTGATTATGGTCGACATCTGGGAGAGTTGTTGTTCTGCAGACAGTTGCAGATCCTGGGAGTATGCAGTAGACGTCAGTAGGATCAACGGACTTGATGAGTGATTCAAGGCCCTTCTCGCTCTCAACCACCATGGTTTCAGCAATTTCGGGACGCTCGCCTTCCTTCGTAGATACGATTAAGCATCTCCATGTTGTCCCAACTCGTTGAACTACAGCAACAAGTGAGCTCTCTGTTGCGAGGAGGTTAGATTGTGTTGGGTGTTTGCTCATTGTTCTCGGTATTCCAATATCGTCACAGGGAGGGTAGAACGATCGACGATTGCAATAATTTCTTGCTCAACACCGCTTCCCGTGGCTCGCCCGATGCAAGATATTGTATAAACATTGCTCTGGGTAGTAAAAAGGTTGTATATGTCCGTAATCATGGACTGTTTTATTCCAGGAATATCTCGATAATCCAGTGGGCTCGTGATTCCTCCAGCATTATTTGTTCGAAGATATATCAATTCTTCAACAAGACGCTCGTTTTCTGGAAGAAGCCGGTATAGTAATTCCGGTGAAATAGTATTTATATTTATCCGTCCAGGCGGGGCCTCATGGGCATCAAAGAGGCACGTTTCAGCAAAAATCAATCGAAGTTGGTCATCAGTGAGATTCGTCACACCCTCGGCATCTCCTGAAATGGATCGCAGTGTCTGTGTTAAGAGTGTTGAAAGGTCAGCTTCAGAGTTCTTTGCGAAATTTATGAGAGCATCTGCCTGTGCAGGTTCTAAAACTAGCCGAAGTTGTAGGGTTTGAGCATCTATTTTATTTAGGTTGATTCTTTTTTCACCGCTTTCAGTCGCGCCGCCATCGACAGAATATGTCGTTAAGAGAGAAGCCCAACCACCCTCAAGCCAATTGTCTGGCTCGTCCCAAGGCAAACTTTCTCCACCATCATCCTCATTTGGATCAAGTCGAAAATTCAAATTCCAATCTTCACCACGAACATCATCTGGCATGACACCTGCAATGAGTTCAAGCTCAGCGATTGAACGGAGCAATCCGTTCCTAGGCTCATACGCAGTTTCTAGACTTAGGTAATAATTACGTTCAACTCCGAGTAGGCGAGGTTCATCATCATCATCAATCCAGTCTAAAATTGCGTCGTGTATACCAAATGCCATGTCATCAATGACTAAAACGAAAATAGAGTTGTTTTCTGAGTTAATGTTGAACTTACTGTGTTCATCCATTGGTCCTGCCCAATCTCTGCCATCTACATGATGCAGAATATTCCAATTTGCTGTACCAAGCTCACCTTCTGATGCAATTTCAAGATGTCTAAGCATCGCAAAAGCATCTTGCGGAACTGGTATCGCAGTGTGATCTGCCATGATTGCAATAGAGGATTCAACACCACCGCGAGCTGCCCACCGAGCTTGTATTCGGTCACGAACTTCAATACCTAGTAGAGATTGCCTTTGTGCAAAGACCTGAATGGAGGTTGTCACGATTGCAGCGATACCAATCGCCCAGAGAGCGATGATAATGACAGATCCGCGATGGTGGACTTGCTTTGTCATGGTGAGGGTGGTATCTCGTGCTCATTGCCATCTGGGTCAATAATCGTTGTGCCTTTGCCGCCAGAACTTGTTCCGCCATCTCCCTTGCCACCACTAGAGTTCGAACCTGAGTTCGATCCAGAGCCGCTCCCATCGGAATTCAATTCAATTCCGGCATCTCCTGAGCTAATTCCCAACACAGCAAGCCGAGCTTGCTCTTCTTCTTGGGCGATGAGAAGTAATTTATCGTCGGGAGATCGGAATCGATCGAGCGGGACAATCGTCCGCAACGTAATTTCTGGGGCATTTTTTTCATCGGAAGAATTCATGCCAGTAGATGTCACTGTAACTCGTAATGCTTCTGGGATTCCCGATACATCAGAATCCCATTGTGAAAACCAAGAGTCGCCATCAAATGCTTCAAATTGCAAAGCAATGATGCCATCTGCGATTGGCGTCGCCATTCCTCCGCCAATTGGATTGTCATCGAGGATTGCATCGCGGCGTTTCCAAAGCGCACTACTAACATCATTTGGTTCAATACGGAATTGTGTTTCGTATTCCATACCCTCGCCATTAAAATCAATTTCTTTATTAGCTCTCAACGCTCCATCGAAAACGAGCAACTCATCTTCATCTAGGATGTTGCCTTGGAACCTGTGTGTGGAGTCAGAGATGTGTAATCGAGTTTCAAATAAATCGCCTCGTCGTAGCGTTGTGATGATGTCTCTTCGCAGTATCCGAAGTGCGGTGTCACAACGAGAATACGCTTCGAGTCGTTGGCGACTAATAGACTTTGCAGAACCAAGTTGTGAAAGGGCAGTTGTGATACCTCCCAATACAATTGCCGCCATTACTCCTGCAACAATCAATTCAATGAGTGTAAATCCTCGGCGGTTCATTGGTTCTCCCTTTTTTCAATCTCTTCCCAATAACGAGCATCTCGATCAATAGCTTCAACAGGAAGGCGGTCAACGGATTCTCCATGTCGTCTTGCAATTAAGGTCTCAACAGATATGGAATGTGTAGTGCCATATATGTCCCAGAAAATCGTTGCCGTTGTTTGCACTGGTTCATAGAAGGAATCGTCACCTAGTTGGATTTCATACGAATACTCTTCATACGGGGGATCGAATTTTCCGCTATCTGGGTATATTTTTACATAATCATCAGGTCCTACTACTAGAACCATCGTAAGCAATTCATCTGCGAGCCAACTTGCAGTAATTTGCCGTTCTGCGTTTGATTGTCGTAATAGTGAGCGACTACTCATAGAGATAACTACTGCTAATCCCACAGCGAGCATGACTGAACCGATGATAACATCGATGAGTGCAAGACCTTTTCGGTGTTTATTTACCATTCTTCTCTCCCCCTTCCCTCAGCATCAAGGTCAATGGGCATGAGTGGCTCAGTTCCGACACCATCAAGCCAAATTGAGGGACCCATAGCATGTGAAGGTAACGAGATAAGTGCTTCGTGTTCGTCCCAATGCAATGAAACTTCAATAAACGGTCGTGTTTCACCTGGAGTTGTGGTTACAGGCCATTGACTTGTGTCAGTTACTTCGCCATCAACAGAAATAACGACAGGGTTGTCGCCGAGCCATTCTGGTATTGAGATTGGTTGTGCAAGAGGATCAATGCCCCAATAGAAATCACCTTCTGTTTCGAGGTCTTTTACTTTTGAAAGTAACTCAAATTGTTTGCTCTGCGAATCATACCGTAGGGCCGCGGCTTGATTACTTGTTGAAACTCGGTGAGCAAACATGAGCACGACATCGTGTACTTTTTCAACAGTCAATTTAAACTCTCTCTGTTGGTTCCCAGAAAGTCTAGGTATAACCATAGATGCAAGCACTCCCATAATCATAATAACGACAATGATTTCAAGGAGTGTAAAAGCAGTACGAGATTGGCGCGGATAATGATGCATGTTTACTGAGTGATGTCCTCGTTCACACCCTCTCCGCCGGGCTCGCCATCTTCTCCCCAGCAAATAATGTCGAAACTTGCATTGATTGTTCCAGGAGGAAGTTCAATTACAAAGGAATTTCCCCATGGGTCAATAAGATCATCTGCTCGTTCTAGATATGGACCCGATGGACCGCCACCGTCATCAGGAGTGAGAAGAAGTACTTCAAGGTCAAAATCATCCCTTGGTGCTGAAAGTCCCATGTCAAGTATGTAAAGGTTGACAAGTTTTGCAATGGTAGCTGCTTTCGATTTCGCAGCTGCTTGTTTGGCTGAGCCAACTCGTCCAATAATTTTGGGCAGGATTAAGGTAGCAAGAACAGTAATAATCATGACAACAACGATGATTTCAATGAGTGTGAATCCTCGTCGTATGGTTTTAGTATTTTTTGTAGATGTAGACATAAGTATTCCTATAACGAGTTATTGAACGAGGGATTGCAATTCAAGAAGTGGAAGAAGGATGGCAGCAAGCACAAAGCAAGCGAGGCATGCCATCACAATTAAAAGAAGTGGAGGAAGCGCTTTCGTAAAGAGTTTTAGAGAAGCATTTACATGCCGATCAAATGCAGTAGCCGAATGCAAAAGCATTTCTTCAAGTTTGCCAGAACGTTCACCCAAGTTGACTACTTGCACAAGAAGAGGTGGGAAAAGACCAGATTTTTCAAGTGGATCTGCAATTGGTTTCCCGCTACTTACTTGGTCTTGGACAGCATCAATAGCTTCAGCTAAAGCAGTATTTCCCAGAGTGTCTCGTGTAATGCGCAGTCCCTCAAGAATCGGAAGTCCAGCAGAGGTTAATGTTCCAAGAGTTCTTGTAAAACGCGCAACTGCAACATCACGTAACAACCTGCCAAGCAGTGGCATTTGTAATTTGAAACGGTCAAACCATAAACGGTTTTCTTTTACAGAAATCCAACTTCGCCAAGCAACCACGATAATTCCAATCGCAGCTACAACCCAAAACCACCAGTTGAATAGAAAATCAGCAAAGCCCATAACGACAACTGTCGGCCAAGGCAATACAATTTTCCCGACGAATGGCTCAATCAAACGAGGTACCAGAACAGTTACTAGAACAATGCCACTAATGGCAATGAGTCCAGCAATGATTGCTGGATACAGTATTGCTCCGAGCAACTCTCGTTTTAATTCAAGTGATCGATCCATAAGATCCGCAAGTTGATGAAGAATAGTACTCATTTGACCTGATGCGTCTGCAGCGCGAAGCATCCCGACAATTAAATCATCAAAGGGGTCTCCCCATTCAGCAGCTACTTTATAAAGTGGATCTCCAGCTTCTACTCCTTGGATGAAGTGGTCAAGGACTTCTCCAGAGGCAGGGGATGCTTGCTTTCTAATCGTTCGCAGTGCCTGCATGAGTGGAAGCCCCGCCTCTTGTGCAGTAGCAAGTTCCCGAATCATCGTAGACATTTCAACTTTTGTCATTTTTCGATTTCGTTTAGCAGTGCCACTTGCTTTTGCCCGAGTTTGCTTTATGAGATTGACTTGGGTTGCAGTTTCTCCACGATTACTCAACTGTTCAACGATATCAGCCTGGTCGTTTCCCGTTAAAACGCCACTTCTGACCTCGCCGGTATTGGTAATACTTTGGAAAGTAAAATCAGGCATTAGGTGCACCGTGTATTAAAAATCACCATCAGTATCTTGTGTTGAACGAAGAACTTCACCGATAGTTGTGATGCCTTTTGCAGCTTTTGAAAAGGCGTCTTGTCTCATAGTGATATGGGAACTCGGCAAAGAGTTTGAGAGCATTGTGGAAGTTTTATTTTCTGAAATGGCAGCTCGTAGTTCACGGTTAATAGTGACGAGTTCAAAGAACCCAACACGACCTTTGAATCCTGAGTTGCTGCATTTTTTACAACCATTTCCAATCCACATACCATCGCTAAATAGCGGTATTTCAGCCTCCGTCAATCGATGGGAGAGATTATCAGAGAGTGGTACTAATTCTTTGCAGTCAGTGCAAATTCTTCTCCCGAGCCGCTGTGCAAGGACGCCTTCAAGAACAGATGCTACAAGATATGGCTCTACGCCCATGTCAATAAGTCTTCCTATCGAACTAACTGCGTCGTTTGTGTGGATTGTGGAAAAGATTAAGTGGCCAGTTAATGCGGATCGAATTGCAATATCTGCAGTTTCGCCATCTCGAATTTCACCAACAAAGATAATGTCTGGGTCTTGTCGTAAAATTGATCGTAAGCCAGAAGCAAAAGTGAGCCCTCGTTTCGGATTCACAGGAATTTGGTTAATGCCATTTAGTTCATATTCAACTGGATCTTCAATCGTAATGATTTTTTTTCTGGGGTCATACAGCTTATTAAGAGCAGCATAGAGCGAAGTCGTTTTACCAGAACCTGTTGGTCCAGTGACCAAAACTAAACCATGTGGTTTTTCAATTAGATGATCTACTTGAACTTGCATATCCTCTGTCATGCCAAGAGAAATTAAATCTAATGGCATCGAACTTTTATCCAGAATCCGCATGACCACAGATTCACCATATAGAGTTGGAACAGTTGACACACGTATGTCAACTTTCCTTCCTTCGAATCGAAGTCCAATGTGTCCATCTTGTGGGACATACCGTTCAGCAATATTCATCGATGCCATAATTTTAATACGGCCAATGAGTGCTGGTTGCAAATGTTTTGGAGGAGGGGGTTGTTCAATAAGTACGCCATCAATTCGATATTTCACCTTAAGTTCGGTCTCAAAGGGTTCAATATGAACATCACTCGATCGTTGTTGAATTGCTTCAAGAAGAAGTAGGTTTACTAAGTTAATCAGCGTTGGCTGTTCAGCCATTACTAAAATATTGTCAGCCTCAATCGCATCAATATTGTGGTCAGTTTGCTCAGCAGAGGAGGACTGTCCACCCAAACTTTCAGCCATTCGTGCAGCTGTGGTGCCATAATGTTTCTGCATGAGCTCAGAGAAAATATCTGGCTCCATACCACAGCGAGTGATTGGTAAATTTGTGATGGTAGAAACTTCATCAGCGGCTTCGACATCTTCTGGAGAAAGCATTGCAACGTGGAGTCTTCCATTTTCAATTCGGATTGGAAGGATTCGAAGTCGCACGGCAAGTTCTGCACCAACTAAATCAACTACCCTTTGTTCAACTTCTGGAATGACCTCAAACCAATGCAATTTCATATTGAGGCAAACTTGTTTTGCATCAAGTTCTACGCCCATCTCAATTTCTTCAGCAAATGTTTCGGAGTTTTGGCTCATTGGAGTATGCGATTAATTTCTTGGGTTCCCAAGATTTTGGCTATCTGAATTGTCAATGCCTCCACGGGAACCTCTAGGTGTAGGATTGTATTTTTGACCTTTTCCTTTATCTTTATCTTTTTCCCCTTTAGGTGAAGAAGCGCCTTCAAGTGATATCCCACCCTTGTTTGCCTTAGAAGAGTTAGAAGAGTCTGGGAAGTATGATTCATGCTCTGATTGTGGAACCCAACGTCTTGACCCATCAAGTTCGAGAAATTGTTCTGGGGAAAGAATTGCACGTAGCATTTCGATATATCTTTTGCCAAGTTCTTCACGTTTCTTAAAGACTTCTCGAGTTGGATCTACAATTTTTTGAGGTGTGCCACCATTTCGGCGTACTTGTCCAGCCAATTCCCTGTTTCGGTGCATTTCTGGTTCATACTGCCTTGTTTTTTCTAGAAGATCAAAATTGATGATTTCAAGCTCTTGAAGATAACTTGCTTGGAGTTGAAGAATTTGCGCTCTGATTCCCTCAGAGTAAGATTCTTTTTCTGCCGCTTGGCTAAGGATTCTTTCTGCCGGTGTTCGCCGATAGATTCGTGTATACCCACGTTTAAGCGCTCGCAATCTAAAATCTTCACTGTCATTTCTACCAAGATTTCCAGAGATAATTTCAATGTATCGATCATTCAAATTTCTAACTTCTACTCTTGCCTTAATACTATTGTTTACAAGATTGGGTGAACGCCTATCATTCCCTTCTAGGATTTTGTCAAACAACTTTTTTGGATTACCTCGAAGGATTGCGTCCCGATTTCGCATAGCAATATCGAGAGCAACCGCATATTCTTCTAGTTGACCTTGGATTAATTCTTCTGAGGATGGAGACAGTTTTGTATCTCTCACAATTTGGAAGAGGTCTACAGATTCCCCGCTGAGTCGACCTTTGCTTATATGTTTTTCACGGTAGAGCCTTTGGGCAAATGAAGGCCAAAGTTTTCGTTGATTGCCCACAAGAATGACTTGTACATTTTCGAGTAAACCATCATCGAGATGTCGCTTTTCGATGAGCCAGTCGCTCAGTGCATTAAGAATTGGCTCAAGTGTCTCAACAGTTGTCGCAGGTGGTTTGTTTCGAAGCTCTTCTGCAACTTTGTCCATTCGCTCTTGGGTTGCAGCCCATCCTGCTTGAAAATCGTCTTCGTAAGAATCGAACATTGCTTCCACGATGACTTCTTGTGTATCGTCAAGGTTGAGACCTTCAGCAAATACAACGAGATCTCGTGCCATATACTCCGGCTGGGTTGCTTCAACCATATATTCAAATTGGCTCAGAGCCGTGTTTGTAATGAAGTGGAGTGAAAAGACAGCAAATAGAGCTATAAAGGGCGTTTTATGCGTTTTTTTTACAGACATTGGGGTTCCTTCTCTAATACGAAATTAGGTTGAATTACACTTTCGACCGTTCTTACGAGCCAGTTCAACGCATCTGACAAATAAATATGACGGGCTTTTTTAGTAGATTTGCTATCGGACGACATGATTAAGAGGTAGAGATTGTGCGTTGTTCAATACGCTTTTCTGAGGTAGTAACAACAATACGGTCAACAAAAATTGAAGGGGTGTGCACTTCGTCTGGGTCAAATGTGCCGGTAGGAACGATTTCTTCTACTTCAGCGATAGTTGTTTTTCCAGAAGTTGCGACCATTGGATTGAAGTTTCGTGCTGTTTTGCGATAAATCAAATTGCCGTCTTCATCTGCTTTCCACGCTTTTACAAGCGATATATCTGAAACGATTCCACGTTCTAATAAATACGTTTCTCCATCAAAATCCATGGTTTCTTTTCCCTCAGCGATAACTGTGCCTACGCCAGTTTTTGTATAGAACCCTGGGATACCCGCGCCTCCTGCTCGTAGACGCTCCGCAAGTGTTCCTTGCGGGCAAAATTCAATATCAAGTTCTTTTGCCATGAATTGACGTTCAAACTCAGCATTTTCACCTACATAGGAACTGAGCATTTTTTTAATTTGCTTTGTTTGAAGAAGGAGACCCAATCCCCAATCATCTACTCCAGCATTATTCGAAACGCATGTCAAATTCTGCACGCCACTATCACGAAGTGCAATGATGAGTTGCTCGGGAATTCCACACAATCCGAATCCGCCAACAGCAACCATCATGCCATCCGTAACTAAACCATCGAGTGCTTCTGCCGCTGTTTTATATATTTTGTTTGCCATAGTTGCATCATACGACATTGCCCCACCTTTCAGTGGCTACCCTTGCCGAATCCACTTCACTAATTGGAGAATATTTGGAGGTTTTCCTTGTATTAGGATTCCAATTCTGAATATGCGAGCACACATCCAGAGCATTGCTATTACAGAACCCAAACCAATTCCAATAGACAGAATGACTTGCCAGAGGGCAACGGGTTCAGTTGATGCAGTCACACGGAGAATCATGACAAATGGCAAAAGAGGTGGAGTAAAACTTGAGATGGTTGCAATCATTCCATTTGGGTGCTCTGCTAAGACTGGCCAAAGTGCCAAGGGGATAATTAGAATAAGCATTACTGGCCCCATCAAGGATTGCGCATCTCGTAATTCGCTGACGGCACTTCCAACGGCAGCCATAATTGTTGCAATCATGAAATACGCGATAACAAAAAATATTACGAACATGAGCAAGTGTGCAAATGGAATTAGATCAAGTAGAGCAAAGGTGACAAGGCCTGCCAGAGCAGCAGAACCATACATGCAAAGGATTACAGCGCTCACACCAGCTTGTCCGAGAATTTTTCCTGCAAGTAATTGCATTGGGCTAATTGCACTTAACAATACTTCCATAACCTTGTTGCTTTTTTCTTCGATTGTTGTTGTTAACAAACAATTGCCACTGGTAAATGTTGCAATCCAAAGTAGCATCATGAAAGCCATCGGGATAATACGCCGTGCAAATTCGTTGTCTCTTTCTTCACCTCCATCGTCAGAAAGTCTAGTTGCAATTGTACGAGGGCGCCTAACTAAATCATGGATGTCTTTTGGTTCGTGACCAAGACGGCGTAATCGGACATTTACAACAGATTGTGATGTTGCCCTAGTTAATATGTCCATGTGGTTTGGCGAAAAACTGCTTGGTATAAACAGTGATAACTGTTCATCCGATTCATCATCTTGAATAATTGAATCTGGTACGACAATAAGTCCAACATAATCTCCGTTTCGAACTTGGTCTTTTAATGAATCGAGATTTTCATTCGGAGCAACAAGAATAGAGATGTCTGTCTGAGAGTTGTTCCCGAGCATTGCGCTTGCGATGGGGTCATTTGTAATTACATCTGGGAGTTGGTCTGCAACCTCTTCAATTGAGGTAATGCCTTTTGAGATTTGGGTTTCAAGCTCGACCACAACATCATTAGGCGCAACAAGAACGATAGTTCCTTGAAGAGGGGTTGTATTTGAGTCCATCATTAGAGGTATAACGAGAATAAAAAGTGCCATCATTAGAATGGGCATAACAATTGCGCCAAGCACAAAAGCTTTTGTCATTGCAGTGTGTCGAAATTCTCTCCAAGCAACGGTAAGAATTTTATGCATGGTCTAGCTCCATGCGAATTGCTTCGGCTGCTTCAGTTCCTCTACTGCGTGCGACTTGTTCAATAAAAATTTCATCGAGAGATGGTTTCGAAATTTGAGCAGATCGTACTGGTGTGAATGCAACGACCTTTTGCAGAACATCAATCGGATTGGCGTCTTCATGAATCCGCAGATTCACTCTCTTGTTTTTTTCTGACATAGATATGTTGGCAATGCCTGCAATGGAGTCAAAACATACGGAAGGATCTACAGTTTCCACTTGTACAATTCTTGGGTCGAATTGTTCTTGGATTGAGCCTAATGAACCATCTAGGACCTTAACTCCTTGATCAATCATTACTATTCGGTCGCATATTTGTTCTGCTTGGTGTAGTACATGCGTTGAAAACAAAATTGTGCGACCTTCTTTGTGAAGGTCATTGATAACAGAGCCAATCACCTTTGCATTAACCGGGTCAAGTCCAGAAAACGGTTCGTCAAGAATAATGAGTTCCGGCTCGTGGATTATCGCAGCAAGAAATTGAACTTTTTGTTGCATTCCCTTGCTTAGCTCTTCACATTTCTTATGCTGTACATCTGGCAAATCGATTCGTTCAAGCCACTCGGCGATTGTTTTTTTTAATGAAGAGCCATACATACCCTTTAGGTTCGCGATGTACTCGATAAATTTAGCGACTTTCATTTTTCGATAGACGCCACGTTCTTCAGGAAGGTAACCAATTCGATCTTTTGCTTTGAGTGCAGTTGTTCCAAGTACATCAATCGACCCAGAATCGGCATGAATGATGGACATAATCATTCGAATAGTTGTGCTTTTTCCAGCACCATTCGGTCCGAGGAATCCGCACATAGACCCCTGAGCAATGTCTAATTCGAGGTGTTGTACTGCTTTTGTGTCTCCGAATGATTTGGAGATGCCTTGAAGATGAATTGCACAGTTCATTCTTTTTCTCGGAGGTTAATGACCTCTGTCGGCAGAGCGAACAAAGAATCACTTGCTTTATTTAAAGCGATTCGATCAAGCTTCAAAGTAATTGTGGTGTTACCTCTACTAAAGACAACAGTATGAAAAAGAAGGAGATCTTCTATTCTTTCCCAGTCTCTAAAATAGATATCTACCGTTACATCGCCCTTGTTTGTTTTCTCTACAGTACGTCTGCCTTTTGGGCGATGTGTTTTCTTAGAGAAGAATGCGAGTTGTTCTTTCTCTCCCTTTTTTTCTATTTGTATTATCCAACACTGTTCTCCATCAAATTCTTCACTACCAACAACTTTCATATCGCTCAACTGCGTTGGCAACATGGTGAACCACTCAAGCCAGTTCATTTGCTGAACTTTTTGCGACAGTGACTTAGAGTCTATGATGTTCCAAGTAATCTTCCCGTCCTTCCCAAGGTTCTGCTCCCACGCGATTACACCGTCCGAACCAAATCGTGATTGTCCTATTCCGAGATAGGTCATAACTCCAAGCACCTTTCCACCGGTTTGGGTTGCTAGTTCGATCTCTACCACTGGGCGATTATCAGGTAATCGCATGACTCCATGAAGTTGGAAAGAAGATAGAGCGTTTAGTTGTTTACGCCCTCCAATTGATTGAATGGCTAAAGAGAGCAATGCTTCTGGTGTTTGAGTTGCCTCGTCGCGTGGTGTCTGCAAGGGAGTACTTTGGGTTGCTTGGGCAAAGCCGGTGAGGATGCAAGTTGCTATAGCAAATGGGAGGAATCGTTTCACAGTTTGTTATCCTAGTCGTTTTCAGCGATACTAACCAAAAAAACCCTATATCCATTTATCCGGATTAACAGTTGAAAGAATCCCAGAGGCACAGTACGCTTCACCAATCAAATGAAAAGTTCTATTGCACAATCAATTCAATCGGGTCTGTTTGTTCTAGATGGTGCAATGGGGACAGCGATCCAGGCTTTAAATATTGACATCCAGAGCGATTATCTAGGTAGAGAAAACTGTATTGATATTTTAACTCGAAGTCGACCAGATATCGTCCGGTCCATCCACGAATCATTTTTAGCGGTTGGTGTCGATGCTATCGAAACAAATACATTTGGTGCGAACCGTTTGGTTCTTTCAGAGTTTGATGACGAAGTAGCGTCTTGGGCTTATGAACTAAATGTTCAATCCGCCAACATTGCTCGGGAAGCGTGCGATGGCGTTCAAGGTGATAGGTTTGTGCTTGGTTCGATGGGTCCAGGTACGAAACTCATTTCGCTTGGGCAAACCACGTGGAACGAAATGTATGATTCATACTCCGAGCAAGCACGAGGTTTAATCGAAGGTGGTGTGGACGCGTTTTTGATTGAGACATGTCAAGATATTCTTCAAGTGAAATGCGCAATAAATGCGTGCATGGATGCACTTGCAATCGCGGGGAAGACAACCGATGACATTCCAATTTTGGTAAGCATCACCATCGAGACTACAGGTTCGATGCTTGTTGGTAGTGATTTACAAACTGTTGTCCACACTCTTAAGCCATACCCTATTTTGTCACTTGGTTTGAATTGTGCTACTGGACCAGACCTGATGGAACCTCACATTGCATGGCTTGCAAAACATTGGGATGGTTTTATTTCCGTTGTTCCAAACGCTGGTTTGCCAGAAATGGTGGAAGGGATTGCACACTTTCCACTTTCGCCACATGCGTATGGCGTCTCAATGAAAAGGTTTGTAGAGCATTATGGAGTAGATATTGTCGGTGGATGTTGCGGAACAACCCCCGAACACCTTGCCTCTTTTATCAAGCAAAAACCTGACAAAAAAACACGTGCTTGTGATGCGCTGTTACCTTGTGCTACGAGTTTATATTCTCCAGTTGAGTTTAAGCAAGATACATCAATTCTGATTATTGCAGAAAGAACCAATGCAAATGGCTCACGTAAATTTAAACGATTACTAGAAGAAGAACAATGGGATGGATTGGTGGAGATGGCACGTGAGGAACTTTCAGGTGGCGCGCATGTGCTTGATGTTTGTGTTGATTACGTAGGTCGAGATGGAGTCAACGATATGGAAGAAATTGTTGGTCGCCTTTGCCAGCAAGTGGATGCGCCCCTCATGCTTGACTCTACCGATGCAAAAGCTATTGAGGCTGGTCTTAAACGAGC
>JACNLO010000041.1 GCA_014381555.1 Planctomycetota bacterium
TGTATACACCTACAAAGTGTACATTTAATTGGCTCAGAGTCAATTAAACAAGTTATATTTTGCCGAAAATAAACGACCCCGGGGGTTGTTTAATTACGACAACACAAAAGTTATAATTCGTATATGATTGGTTCCAATTACAGAAAGGGGTGCTTTTGGGCATACATACAACCGAACTCTTCTTCGAAGGTCAATTCGAAGAAGAAAATCACAATCTCAACTACCTCGGCCCAACAATCCGCGGGGCTTTTGGGCATGCACTCAGGAATGTCGTTTGTCATGCACCTCCAAAAACTGAATGTAACAATTGTCGCCACGAGGCAACCTGCCCGTACACTCATATTTTTAATGGAAGACCCCCTGCTGATCGCACCATGATGCGGAAATATCCTGCGATTCCTCAACCATTCGTTCTTCATGTTGCTCCGCCTGATTCGTGGTGGGGAGAACCCCGCGAGTTACGATTTGGAATTCGCCTTTTTGGCCCTGCTGTAAACATGAGTCAGTACATCATTGAATCAATGATTCATATTGCAAACCAAGGCCTCGGACCAAAACGCACCAGGTTTACGCTACACACTATCCTTGATGGAAAAGAAGGAAATGTAATTTGGAATAAAGGTGACGATTCAATTGTTCAAACAAATGTTTTCTCCATAGAACCAAAAAATGAACCTATTTCAAACACCCTACAATGGAGTTTTGAAACACCGGTCTGTATTCGTAAAAAAGGAAGACAAGTAAATAGAATTCATGGAATCGATTTAGTATTAGCCGGAAGGCGACGCTGGAACATTCTCAACGCCTTTTATAGTGCGGAAGAAAACACAGAATCTGTGGATCGCATAGAAGAAAGCGCCTTTAGAGTGTTAGATAACAACATTCGCCCTTGGTCCATTCAGCGATATTCTGGTCGACAACATAGAAAAGTACCACTTTCAGGTATAACTGGTAAGGTAACAATCCAAGGGCCATGGCAACAAGCCGGGAATTGGCTACACTGTGCTTCAGATATTCATCTAGGGAAACATTGTAGTTTTGGATTTGGGAGAGTTTCGTGGAAACAAGTATGAGAGAAAAACTGGGAAGACCTACAACACAAACAAATGAGCGGGCACACATGTTTGCAGTTGCTGGCATATTGCACGATGTTGGCAAAATCTCAAAACCTGCAGGAATTCAACTTACGCAACAAGAGCGCAACCTTGAAAACCAATCATGTCCCACTTGGGACGGAAGGTACACGCACGACCATGTGTTGCATACTGCTTGGATTCTCAACCAGTCACAACCACCACTGGGCGGACTTAACTCCGATGAAGTCTTCAGAATTGCAGTAAACCATCACAGGCCCTCGACAAATGACATTGATGAAATAATAATTGCAAAAGCAGATCGCCTTGCAAGTGCACACGACAGACGCGACAAACCTTCAGGTGAATCCGATTGGCCAACGGGACTTGATAATCTACTCAGCACAGTTCGAGGCGGAAAACCAGAAACAAGCAAAATACAAATTCCTACTGGGTTGCTTTCATTCGATGATGGGAAATATCTTCCATCTAAACCACAAACTCGCCAAGAATACGAAAGTGCCTGCAAAGCAATCACGGATGCACTTATCGATTCTCTTTCGAATCCCACGAATGAAAACAACGATGCATTTACTACTTGCGAACGCTTACTTGCAATCGCGCAACGAACAATGCATACGATTCCAGCGAGTCGCTGGAAAGAAACAAAACCAGATGTCACATTACTTGACCACAGCCGAATAGTTGCAGCGTTTGGTGCATGCCTCGGTACGCAGTTTGATGGGTCTTCGGAAGTCAAAAATGGTGCATATCGCCTTGTTACCTTCAAGATATCTGGGATTCAAAATTTTATTTTTCGAGACATCCAAGCACCCGATAGTCCAACAAACCACAAGGGTATGGCAAAGCGACTTCGTGCCACATCTACGCTTGTAGCATTGTTGACAACCCTAGCAGGACGCCGAGTGTTGCAGTGGACAGGAATGCCAATTACAAATATGGTTCTCGATGCTGGTGGCAATGGAATGCTTTTACTTCCAGCAACCACTGCGATTGACAAACTTCTCTTTGAAGCAATCGATTGGCTACAGGATTGGATGAACTTAAATCTACTCGGTGGATGTCGCCTTCTCATTGAAGCTGGGCCAATTCTTCGCGACGAAGCGTTCATGGCAGGAAAATGTGCAGAAACATTTAGAAATGCGCATGACTCAGTAAATAAACAGGCAATGCAACCGCCGACTAGCTCACTTCTTTGTGAAGATGCTTGGTGCGAAGAAATGTTTGTTGTTTCTGGAGAAGGCGGTTTCGAAATCGACCGACCGTCTTACAAGGATTCACTTTTAAAGTTTGGAGAAGTACTACCAAAATCAACCTACATCCAACTTGATAATCCTGAAGCAAAAACTTCCATAAATATTTTTGGCTACGAAGTTGGTCTTCATAAAAACAGACCAACTGCTGGGCACTACTGGTCATTGGCGCTGGACGAAAAACTAGATATACCAGCACAGTTGATTACTTCCCATGTTCCAAAGAAGAGTGATGGTGATGTCGTTGATTTTGGCGAACTCGCCTCTCGTTCCATAGATGAAAATGGAAATCCAATTCCACATGTCATGCTTGGTGCGTTAAAAGCAGATGTCGACCGGCTTGGTCTTATTATGGGGTATGGGCTTGGCAAGGAAAATGTTTCTTTTGGTCGGCTTGCCACTCTATCAAGGTCACTCGATTATTTCTTTAAGGGTTTTCTCTCAGAAAAACTCAAAACAGAGTTTCCAAATATCTACACAGTCTTTGGTGGTGGAGATGATTTATTCCTCGTGGGTCCTTGGTACGACATCGTACAAGTTGCACCAAAACTACACGAGTGGTTTTCTGAACTTTCTTCTGGAAACGAAGAAGTCACCATTTCTGCTGGCGTCATCTTCACAAATGCTTCTCAACCCATTCGTTCAATTGGTGATTCTGCAGAGCACGCTCTAGAACTCGCTAAAGATCGTGGTAGAAACAAAATCACCATCGCGGGTGAAACTGTGCCATGGGAACTATTGTATAAAACTTTAGAACTACAAAACGCTTTATTCGATACGATCGCTGATAAAGGAAGTTTCCTGTACAGAATTCTTCAATACGCACAAATGGGCATACGCGCAGAGGTAACTGGCAACCTCGCCGATTTTAAATGGAGAGCCCAAATGACCTACGATATGAAACGAAACTTGAACGAAGAGAACGACCCAGCGATAGACACTATCCACAAAGCAATCAATCCAATCCATACTAGGGTTTCACCCCACTTACTCAAAGTGGCTTCGACCCTTGCACTTTACAGAACACGAGGAGGAAATCATGAGTGACCATCATCGGAGAAAAAGAACTTTCAACGACAAGCCGAAAAGAACAATAGAGGTTTTTTTTGACCCATCAAAAAATGCTTCGTCATTACTCGACGAACTCGCAGAGCAACAAGCAGATAAAATGCCAGACCGACCAAAAATCACAAAGTCCCAATTACGCAGGGTCTTTGGCGAGCTCAAAGACATATACAACCGTTTCGCTTCCGTTACTTCCTCGTTTAACGAGGCAAAAGCCGAAGAGATTTACCAAGAGCGGTTCGCCGCCCCGTTCAAAATGCTTAGAAGTAAAGTTGCGTATGCAACACGTTCTGGTGGCCAATCCAAAATGCCAAATGAATACGGCAAACTATTCCAAGACGGTATTAAAAAAGTAACAAACGCAAAAGAATTCAAACTCTATGTGCTACACATTGAAGCCGTCGTTGGGTTTCTTTACGGGAAGGATAAAATTGGATCATGAAAATTATAGAAGTAAAAAAAATCACTGGAAAAATCAAAGTAGAAACAGGGTTGCGTATCGGGGGTTCAGCAGAAACAATGGAAATTTCTGGAATTGACAACCCAATTATTAGAAATCCAGCTGACAACATGCCTTTTCTTCCGGGTTCTTCCATCAAAGGAAAGATGCGCTCCCTTTTGGAATGGCACCTAGGTGAAGTTCCGCAGGGTGGCAATGTCCTAAAAGCAGATGAAAATTCAAAAACTGCAAAAGTATTTGGCTCAACTGCAGAAAAAGGTCGTGGTCCAACGCGGCTTATTGTTCGCGATGCACCCGTCTCAATTGAATGTAAAAACGCGTTTATCGAAAACGGTCAGGCGCTCACCGAAGTTAAAAGTGAAAACTCAATAAACCGCTTAACTGCGAAAGCAAACCCGCGTCCAATGGAGCGAGTCGTTCCGGGCATCACATTCGATTTTGAAATCCTCTTTCGAATTATCGATCTTGGCGATGGCGGCGAAGAAGACGAATCATTGTTTAACGATGTCGTTCTTCTTGGCCTTGCCCTCCTTGAACAAGATGCCCTTGGCGGTTGTGGAAGCCGTGGCTGTGGAAGAATCTCATTGAAAGAGTTAAAACTTGGCGTCGATCCTCTTGTACTCCCCTCTCTTTCTGGTACTTCTTAATGCATTGGTGGGAAATCACAATTAAACTCCGCTCAGGATTGGGAACCCCCCTTGCTAACCACACAATTTGGGGGCACCTCTGCTGGGGCATTCGGTACCACGAAGGCGAAGATGCATTAAACACGTTTCTAGCGCAATGCAATGCTGGCAATCCGCCGATCATTCTTTCGGATGCCATGCCAGTTAAACGCGTGGAAACTGATACTTTTTTTGTACCAAGACCAAATCTTCCTGCTCCACTTAGACCCTTAGAAGATCCGGGAAATGAAAGAGCAGACACACAAAAGAAATGCAAGAAAACGCAGTGGGTAACGGAATCTTCATGGAATGAAATCTCAGCATCTCTAAGTATCGAATCGCTCGATAGCATCTTGAATCATGTAGCCCCGCCTTCACTTCAGAAGGCTACGGTTATGCACGCTTCTATCAACCGAATGACTGGAACAACACAAGGGGAAGACAAAACAGGCGCACTCTTTGATCAAGAACAATGGTACGCAGATGAAAAACAAAATAAATTTCGAATTATTGCCTTCAGCGATGAAGACACAAACCAAGCGCGAGTATCGCAACTCATAGAGTGGGCGTTCGAGGGTGGGTACGGCAGGGATGCCTCTTCAGGATTAGGAACATTTGATGTTGTTTCTATTACACCTCATGAAAAACCACATGTTGAAAATAGCAACTGCGTGATGCTCCTTGGTTCTGCTGTCCCTTCTTCAAAAGACCCTGTGCAAGGATTCTTTTCTTGGGGATTACATGCAGGAAGAGTTGGCGGAACATTTGCAAATAGCGAATTGCCAAATGGTTCAAAGCAAAGGGCTAAGCGACCAGTGCACATTCTACAGCGAGGAACTATTCTAAAAACGGACAAACCGACTGATTGGATTGGCCGTTGTGTTTCGGGGGTGCATGAGTACGAACCGATTCGGCATGGCGGTTTTGCGCCTTGCTTGCCTTGCAAACTAAACGATGAAACGATGCGCTTGGTGGAGGGAACAGCATGACAACAGAACGCTGGAATCTAGATATACAATTTTTGTCTCCAGTTCATGTCGGAGCGGGTATCACTATAGAACCCTACGAATATGACATCATCGAACAAGATGGCAACTTCTTCTTGCTCGTCCTTGACCAAAATAAAATGTTCTCTTCCATGAATGACTCGCAACGCAAAGAGTTTGACACACTGCTTGATGGAGATCATGTTAATCATACTATCGTTAGCAATTGGATGAAACAACAATTCAAGGCTACTGAGTATATGAAGTTTGCTATTAGTATCCAAGAATCAATCGGCAATCAACTTAAAAAGAACATGTCAAACGAACAAAGTCGGGGAGCGATTGAACTATTAACTCGGAATCCTAACACGGGTGCGCCCTATTTACCCGGCTCTTCTATCAAGGGGTCAATTCGAACCGCTCTACTAAGTAGTGCCTTAGGTAATCCAATTACACGAGAACTCGCAGGCATATCCGCAGACAGAAGCGACCAAGACCTGCAATCATCTGCATTTGGATACAAAAAAAATGGAAAAACAAGTCTAAGCCACGACCCCTTCCGCCAACTTTCCGTCGGGGACGCTGACATCCACCCAGACGACTGCTTCATCCATAAAATTGAAATGATTCGCAACCCAAAATCTAAAAAAGGCGACGACGCAAGTGGCATAAAGATTTGTAGAGACATGGTGCATGGGATTGTTTCACTTGGCGAACACGATCCTCCACCAATATGCACTTCGGCTGTTTCGTTCCAGTTTGGTCTACTTGACATAAGTATTATGCGAGAGGAGACGCTAAAGCAAAAAATAACTCCCGATTCAATTATCCGATCTTGCAATGATTTTTACATTCCAAATGCACGAGAGGAACTGGCAAAGTTTGGGGAAATAATATTATCCTCTGCAAAAGAATCTATCTTAAATCAACTCGATTCCCTTCAGAAAAACCAATGCCTTATTCGCCTTGGTCGTCACAGTCATTTTGAAAACATGGTGATGACGCATCACCCAAAAATGCGCGAACCAGAAAAGGGGTATGGTGAAACGCGCTCGTATGCTGGTGGTAAGGTTCCCATGGGCTGGGCAATTTGTTCATGGAGCGAAAAAGAATGAAAATTCTTCTTCAGACCGTTGGAACTGGGGGCGGTGATGCACATCCAGTTTGGGAGGCATTAAAGTTTACTGTTGATGCCACGAAACCTGATTTACTCGTACAAATCTGTTCTGAAAAAACATTTCACGAAACTGTGCCTAAATTTAAATTGCTCTTTGATTCAGGTGAAACACTTCCTGAAACAGAGTATCTCATCCTTGAAAGTTACGATGATTTTGAGTGTATTCGTTCTCAAATCAAAGAAAAGTTGAACGAGTTAATTTCACAGCACGCCGAAGCGTCCATTGAAGGCGATTACACCAGCGGAACGAAAGCGATGTCCTCAGCGATTATGTCTACGCTTCTTGAATGTGGCGCCACGCAATTACATTGCGGTGTAGGCGAACGAGACGAAACAGGAAGAGCAACTTCCACAGAAAAACTCGTTTCCTTTTCTACTGCTGATATTTTTGCGGAACGGATGTTGCCAGAATTTGGCAGGATGTTTAATAAACAGCAGTTTACTGCAGTTAGACAACAATCAAAAGTTTTCGCAGATCAAGTACAGAATAAAGAACTTACTCAATCACTCACCGCCTTGCGATCCATTTCATGTTGTTGCGAACACTGGAATCGCTTTGATTATAAACAAGCCCATAATGCTTTTAGAAACGGTGTTCGCCGAAATATTGAAGTGCTTAAGGCCACAGGCTGGGACAAAAATCAACTCGATAAAAACAATGAACATCTCAGTAAATGCAAAGAGCAGCTTTTTTCAATTTCAAGATGCGTCGATTTACTCCTAAACGCAGAGCGATGTATTACTCGTGGATATTACGATGACGCGATAAGCCGGCTGTACCGACTTGTAGAACTTGTTGTACAAGTTCGTTTTTTTACGTACAGGAACGATGTGCCAACATCTCAAAACCCAACAAAAAATATACCTATTTCGTGGCTAAATGAGCACACACCTCATTTAGCGAAAAAAAAATCACATAGTACGCAATTTAACAAGATATCACTGGCTTCGAATGATGCTGTTGATGCACTTAAAGAATTAGGTGATGGGCTTGGTTCCTTCATTGAAAATCAGTGGTGGAAGGACAAAAAATTGAAGGAGAAAGGTCCTTTAGGGAAACTTCTAGAACGAAGAAACGATTCGTACTTGGCGCACGGTAGCGTAACCGTTCCCAAAGAAGTTGCTGATAACATGTTTCTGCTCGTAAACGACATTGTCATAAAACTAGCAGAAGTGCAAAATGTTGATTTTTTATCTATTCGTGAGGGTGCGACCATGCCAATATTCCCTTCTAAACTACTTCGAAGTCTGAAATGAGGTTACGATTTACTTCAAAACCGTTTTTTTGCTAAAAATCAACACTTTTCGCATTCATGAACACACCAAGTATTTGATCTTGGATATGATTTCCAGAGGTTACGATAGAGATACACAAAAACACAGGGTTTTACTGATTTTTTAAGCCCCGCTCAGACAACACACCCCTGAATAAGAAGGGATTGAAACCAGAAATATCAGGATTACTATCTCTATATGTTTCAACCAGACAACACACCCCTGAATAAGAAGGGATTGAAACCCAGGAGGAGAGTTGTTATAGAAATCAATTTCATCCAGACAACACACCCCTGAATAAGAAGGGATTGAAACAAATCCGTATTTGTTGTTGGTGTCTGATAAGTTGTGACAGACAACACACCCCTGAATAAGAAGGGATTGAAACATGAAGCCACC
>JACNLO010000039.1:0-33367 GCA_014381555.1 Planctomycetota bacterium
ACTTCTATCGAGTCATCGATTGTTTGCATTGATACAGGCGCACCCTTGCGAACACTTGCTCTAAATGTCCACGGGCCTATGCGAATCATGTCGCCTGTTGTAATCGGTGAGTTTGCGTCTTTTTGACACTGGGTATCGTTCACAAACGATCCAAGTCGAGAGCCAAGGTCAACCAGAAAGCAACCTTCTTCCGATGAAATCAAACGCCCATGCTGACGAGAAATCGTTGCTTCAGGCAATTTAATCTCGCATTGAGACCCACGCCCAAAAAGTAAGTCTTGCCCAGGTTCAAGCCAGAAACCCTCGAGGTCTGGGCCTATGACAGGCTCAAACCAGAGCCGTTGAATTGCTTGCGTTCCTTTGGTCACAAAGCATAGGATAGCAGGAGTTGGGAACTCTCCCGCGGGATAGTTTTTCTGTGGGAAAGTTTTTGGGGTTAGTTTTCGCCAAAGAACATCGAGAAGTCAAACGAGCCTCCACCACCAGAATCACCACCGATGGTGAACTGGGCGTTTAGGGCTTTTTTGATTTTCATGGAAGCGTCTGCCAAGTGTGCTTTGGTATATGCGTCTTTTGCTTCTGCGTTTTTGATTTTCTTTTGGATATCTAGCAATTGCATGCGCACCAAACTTTGAATCGTGCGGCTCGCTGGGGTCCCAGCATCTTCTTCCAAACTGAGTTCAATCAATCGTGCAAGGTGTTCACTTTGCAGATTACGACGTAAACTAGAAATTGCTGGTTGACGATTTGATGACCTGGCTGGCATGTCACCAAGTTCACTCCAAACTTCATCCGTTACTGCTTGAATAACTTCTGCCATAGTCAGCACATCGATTGACGAATCGTTACGAAATTCGCCGTCATACAAACCGCCAAGGGTACTTGGGTTCAATAACATTGAAAGAGCAGACGCCTGCATGCCGCCAATCCGTTGGTGAATTGGGAACGCCGAATTCGTCATCATTGAACGCCCACCACCTGCTCCCCAATATTTTTCAACAGTCATCTTGTGGAGCAAGTCGCTATTCAAGCCCCACGCTTCATCCCGCATAGAATTTTCAAGAACAAGTGTGAGTGCTCTACGTTGCATTTCTGGAGAAATTTCTTCGATTGGATTACGATCACCTGGATCACCTTTGCGAGCGCGATTGTTGAGAGTGCCACCTATCCAGTCCGCAGCAGTACCAACAGAGGCAAACTGCCTATTTAATAACATCTCATAACCGCTTCGTGCTCGCCCCCAACTCTGGCCATCCTTCACCATGCGATCTAAAATAGTCGCACGAAGTTGTTTGACTAAACGTATTTGAGAATCCGCATAATCTAGCGGATTCTTTCCCCAGTCAAAACGCCTCGATGAAGGGTCACTATCGTACGTGTCTTCGTCTGTTGAATACGCTAGTTGAGGTTCATTTACTCTGGAAAGAATATCGGGAAGGGATTCTTCATCAGTTATGTACCCATATTCTATTGCCCAATAATCGTAGGGGCCAATTGTCATCATCGTAAAGTCGCCTTGGTCAGGACCATCATCAACGTTGATATTCAACGGTGAGTATTCCATCACAGATCCACAAATTGCATCAGGTTCAAAACCTGCATCGTTCATTTCATCCATGTCATAGACAGTAGAAGCTTTAAAGTTATGACGAAGACCTAGCGTGTGCCCAGTTTCATGCATTATCACATCACGTAGTAACGGACCAATAAACCAATCTGGCACACCATCAAGCATATCGCCATCGTATTCATCACCGTCCTCGTCACCATTTCCATCTGCTAACATCGTCAATATGTCGGGATGCAAGCGAGCCATTGAAAGTTCTGCCGCTTGATAAGCCGGATACATACACGCGCCATTAGTTTGACTGACTCTATTACCAAGGCCATCAAATTCTTCATCGCCAATCATGTCGGTAGTTTGTGCAAAAGCAGGATGTGTTGGCAAACTTTGAATTTGCAACGCTATTTCTGATTGCTCCAATGGATTTGCAAGTCTAATTCGAGGGTCCCAATTTGGATGTGTCTTTAACCATTCACGTGCTTGCGGGTCAAAACTTTCCATCGCAATTTCAGGCAGTAATTTGTGCCACGCTTTTGTCCATCCACTTACGAATGCCTCATCCATAACAATATCTGCATCAAGAATGCGACCAGTTTCTGGATCTACTCTACTTGGTCCAATTGCAAAACCCATGTCTGCAGTTGTCCAAAGAATGAAGTTATAGCGTGCGTCTTCTGGATCTTTTTCCATGTGAGCGCCAGTTGAAGCATCTTGTTGATACACTTCTATGGCATTTACAATTCCGATTTTTTCATAAGCTTTATTCCATTCAAGAACCCCATCGCGGACCCATCGACGGTATCGCACAGGAATTGTGTGCTCCAAATAGAACACAATTGGCTGCTTCGGTGGGCTCATTTTAAGTGAGGGGTCTGCCTTTTCTAAATGCCATCGATTCACATATCGAACCCATGGGTCATCATTCGATGCATCGCCAATATCTTTGTGTGTAGTTGAAAAATAACCAATACGATGATCCGCTACGCGTGGCTGATAACCTGTGTCTTGCTCAACTGTTCGAATTGAATATGAAAGTGTTCCAAACTGTCCTCCTGCAAGTGGAAGTTCAAAGGTTAATTCAACATTGGAGGGAAAACTTTTTGCCTTAATTAGTTTTGCTAAATCTGTTCGAGCTCCGCGAGTTTGACCGCCAAAAAAGTTTGAGGATCCATTCAAAAACATTTGCGTCCCATTTATAACAGGACCTCCATTTGGTCCTTCGGAAATAATCGGAACGTCAAGAACTACACGATCGGTAAAGACTCGTTCGTAGCCACTTTGTGATTGAGAGTCGCCAGTTGTTTTTACTTCAAGGTTTGGTTGGACTAAAACAAGTTGATCGTGAATTCGGGTCCAGTAGCCATACATGTCACCAAGCTGAACGCCCGATTCACCAATACCACTTGATATTGTGTACGCAATGAGAATTGGCTTCCCTTCATAGTCAGGAGACAGTTCAATCAGTAATTGATCCTCATCTCGATATAGGGTGTACATTCCACCTTGGCCTCCAACTGAAGAGACAACTGCTTCAAATCCTTCACCGACATCTTCGAAAGATGGCAACCCCTCTTCGGATTGAGGAGCTCCACGCATACCAAAATTCGTGCTGGAATTTGGGGCTTCATTGACATCAATCGGTGCAACAATAAGTGCAAAAGCTATAGCAAAAGGTGTAAACATAATTCTTCCTTACGAGGGGTATTCCTCTATGGTTCATACATCGGAAAGACGATTCTAAATGGAATAACCATAGAAATGCTCTCCTTTTATCGGGCATTTCGCCAAAACATCGATAACGCAAGAACAGCGATGGTCAAAAGCCCTAAAACGACATAAATTATTGGTGTAAATGAAGTTGATGCAAACTGTAATGATGCCAATCCAAGAATTGGACCAACCATATATCCACCACCAATAAATGCCTCATGTTTTCCGCCAGCATCGACCTTCGCATTCCCAACTGCCATAGCGTAATATAGTGCTGCGTAGTAAGTTACGCCCATTCCGGCTCCAAATGCCACAAGCCCAAAGATAAGTATAGGCAACGAAACAGCACTCAAAATGCAAACGAATCCCATTCCCATCACAAATAAGGCCCCCCAAAGGATCGACCACTTCCCGTTCCACCCGGATAGATGGGGACAGTCCCCTGGGGACTGTCCCCCTAAATGAAGGCTAGAATTGTGCCTGTTGCTAACTTTAGGCTTGTTTTCGTGGGGACAGTCCCCTGGGGACTGTCCCCAACTCTCGAAGTGCCACATGAGAGCAGTGGCTAGAACGCGGGAAACCATCCAGGTTGATGCCACAGGGGTCTGCCAAAAAATATCAATCGCAATAGACGCAAAAATAAATGGCAACAACGGTGCAAGTAAACCATTGAAGACGTAACTCAGAGGAAGCAAAACCCTCGCACCCTTAAGTAGTTCGCGATACCCATCTGGAACATGTTTTTTTGAAACAGCTTCTTCATGTACTGGCGGGTTCTTTGCGTACCAAGGCAAGACACCGATAGCAATGAGATTCATCACACCCAACCCAACAATTACCATCGATGCATGTTTCTCCATTAATGGTGCCATTGCGAGCATCACACCTGCAACAGCAACCATCCAAACAAGATTCCACCACCCAATCGCTCGACGCATTTCTTTGCCATGCCTACCAGCAACTAAGTAACTCTCGACAATTGGCCAAAGCCATGCACTACAAAAACCAGCTACACCTCCAGAGACCCACATTACAAAGTCACTCGCAAAAAATAATGGTAACGAGCACACGCCCGCGACTGTTATGAGTAACATCGCGATGATTGTCCGTAGTGAAATGTACGGATTCAACAAACGAGTGCACACACCAGAAGAAAGAGCACCGGAAACGTACACAAAACCAATGAGTAGATAAAGCGACAGGTTTTCACTTTCACTAAAACCAAAATCACGTTTTGCTATGAACGGCAAACCGTTCCATATAACACTTGTGCCAGTAGATGCCAAGCCCGTTAATACGAGCGAAGCAGTTAATGATGTGCGTTTATTGCGCAGATGGTTCACTCGCAACTTGGTAGTTTGGAGTTTCTTTGATAATTTGAATATCGTGAGGATGGCTTTCGATTAGCGATGCCCCACTCACTCGAACAAATGTGGCTTGCTGTCGAAGAGTATCAATATTTGAAGTGCCGCAATAACCCATCGCAGCTCGCAAACCTCCAACCATTTGATATACAAAATCGCCTAGTTGACCACGGTATGGGACACGTCCTTCGACTCCTTCGGGTACATATTTCTTTGTATTGGTGACATCTGCTTGACCGTATCGATCAGCAGAACCTGAACCCATCGCACCTTCGCTACCCATCCCACGGTAAGTCTTAAATCGACGACCTCGATGTAAAATAAGTTCACCTGGGCTTTCATCAAGACCGGCAAATAGGGACCCCAACATGACTGCGCTTGCGCCTGCTGCAATTGCTTTACCAATGTCACCACTTTGTCGAACACCACCATCGGCAATTACAGGAATACCGTGTTTGTCTGCAGATTTACATGCGTTTACAATTGCAGTGAGCTGAGGAACTCCAACGCCACTTACAATTCTCGTCGTGCAAATTGATCCTGGTCCTATGCCAACCTTAATGGCATCTGCTCCAGCGTCGATTAGAGCTTCAGCGCCTTCTTGTGTAGCGATGTTCCCTGCGATGACATCGATGTCCCAACGTTTCTTTATCTCTATAACGGTGTCTAAAACATTTTGGGAATGTCCATGAGCGGTGTCAACAACAATGACATCAACTTCAGCATCGATTAATACTTCAACTCGATCATATTGATGCACACCAACAGCTGCACCTACACGAAGTCGCCCACGGCTATCACGACATGCCTTTGGATGATGACGAATATTTTCAATGTCTCGCATCGTGACGAGACCGCATAACTTATTTGAAGCATCGACAAGTATTAATTTTTCTACCCGAGCACGAACCATCATTGCCTCAGCTTCCTCGAGCGTTGTATCCACTCCACCGGTCACAAGGTCTTTTGATGTCATCAGTTCACCGACAAGTTGATTGTTGGAATCGACGAATTTCATGTCTCGTCGAGTCAGAATGCCAACTACTTCCCCATGTGCTTCGCCATCAAACGTGACAGGAAAACCTGAGACATTCTGTTCTGACATCAAGTCCATAGCTCGCCCAACTGAATCTTCTGGACCAAGGGTAATAGGATCTGTGATTACACCATTTTCGGAACGCTTCACTTTGGCAACTTCAAGTGCCTGATGTTGTGGCGGCATATTTTTATGGATAAAGCCTATTCCACCCTCTTGAGCGAGGGCAATTGCCAGAGATGATTCTGTCACTGTGTCCATAGGTGCAGAAATTAGTGGGATATTCAAGTGAATGGTATTTGTGAGGCGAGTAGACGTATCCGCCACATCAGGCGTCACGTCGCTAAACTTTGGGACAAGCAGAACATCGTCAAATGTTATGCCGTCAGATATGTTCAACTTTTCCATCTGTCAAGGATACCCGTTTTGACGCTCTAAATCAACCCTAAAAGCGTGAGGAACCGCCCTCATTATGCTACTCTGTGCAACTAATCCCACTCTATAGGCAAAACATTTAAAAGAGAATTAACATTGAGCGAAATAGACCTAGACATTTCATCAGATCCTGTCCATCATGACAAGGGAACAACGCCTGGCAATGGCGTGTCCGAGTTTCGAAAAATGCTTAAAGCAACGATTAACTTTGAAGCATCTGACCTTCATATTAAAGCAGGAACCAAACCTCGCATTCGTGTTCGAGGTGTATTGCGAAGTTTAGACACTGACATCAATAGTGAACCACTTTGTTATCAAATTGCAAAAGACATTCTTGATGAAGTGCAGTACAAACATTTCCATAAACACGGTCAGATTGACTTGGCCTATGACTACGATGACGACCGACGTTTTCGTGTCAATATGTTTATGGCTCGAGGCAAACCATCTCTCGCGTGCCGATTAATTACTTCTGACATTATGACTTTTGAACAATTGCACCTCTCGCCAGTCCTTGGCGAGGTTGCGATGAGTGCGAATGGGTTGATTCTATTCGCAGGTGTCACCGGCTCAGGCAAATCAACTTCAATCGCAGCGATGTTGAATTATGTAAACCAACGAAAGCGGTGCCATATTGTTACGATTGAAGATCCAATCGAATACATCTTCAATGACGAGAAGGCAACAATCAACCAACGTGAAGTAGGAATCGATTGTTTAAATTTTAATGAGGCGCTGCGAGCTCTTGTGCGTGAAGACCCTGACGTCGTTTTGATTGGGGAAATGCGCGACAATGAAACATTTGAAGCCGCAATTCGAGCTGCCGAAACTGGGCACTTAGTCTTCGGAACAATTCATGCGTCATCTGCATGGCAAACATTTGGTCGCATCTACGATTTGTTCCCCGAAAGCGAACGCCCGCAAATTCGCAAACTACTCGCATACAACTTGCGCGCTATCGTATACCAAAAATTGTTACCAACATTACGCGATGATACCCCTCGAATTCCAGCACTTGAGATTTTACTCGGAACTCCAATTGTCACTAAGTACATCTTGGAAGCCCGTGAAGGAGAACTCCTCGATGTCATTATCAAGAGTCATGAAGAGGGAATGATTGATCTCAACACTGCCTTGCTTCATCTTGTAGAGCAAGAGTGGGTATCACTAAAAACTGCATTGGATGCAACCCCAAAACCCGAAGACTTAAAAATGAAAATAAAGGGTATTGCATAAATGTTTTCTCCCTTGCTTTCCGACGCAACACCCGTTTTCTTACTAAGCCCATGGAAGCCAATTTTAATTGTCGCCACGTTCATTGCTTGGGGCTGGCTAGTCAGTACTCATCTAGAAAAAGATGCTAGGACTGCTAGGCTTAACCCAACGAAATGGAACGGCATTCACATCTGTGCAGCATTCATTGCATTGTGTGTTATGCTTTTTGGAATAAATTTTTATCTTGCATTTCCAATTGGCTTTGTTGTATTACTTGCACCAATTTTGGTGTATTGGAAAATTAGAAATGAGGCAGTCATTGAAGAACGCAAATTCAAGATTGGCTCTGATACTATTAAGTCTGCTATTGATACCCGAAAAAGAACAAGAGCAAGCCGTCAAGTTTCAATGCATTTTGACGGCAATAACGGATCGATTCAAGTACCCAAAAAAGATGACCCTCTACTAGAAATATATCTCATTGCAGACGAGTTGATTACTGATGCTCTTCTCAACAGAGCAAGCCGTCTTGAGTTTCGTTTAACATCAAAAGGATGCCAAAGCGTGTATTTCACCGATGGCATGCCAGTAAAACAGGAACCAATTGCAGTTGATGCAGGAGCAAAAGTTCTTGCATTCCTAAAGGAAGCTGCTGGAACAGATCCAAACGACGTCCGACGCCGACAAACAGGCGCTTTTGATGCTGCTAGCGATCAGGTGCGAACGCATATTGACCTTACCTCTTCGGGCTCATCAAATTCACACACGGTTCGGTTAGATTTCAATCGTTCCCAAGGAGTGCTACGAGATTGGAATACGATTGGCATGCTTCCGAAACAGCGAGAACTACTAGACCAACTCACTCAAGAAGATAAAAGACACGGCATCTTGCTTATTGGTGGCGACAAACAAAGCGGCTTGACAACAACTGGGTATGCTATTCTCAGCCAACACGACTCATATCTAAGCAACATTGTAACTATTGAACAAGAAATTTACGCATCTCTCGAGGGTATCACACATAGTTGTGTTCATGACCAAGAAGCTGATTACGCAACTCAATTGCAAACACTCATTAGACGAGATCCCGAAGTCATTCTCGCTGCGGATCTCATTGATGCAGAGGCAGCAAAAAATGCAACAAAGCCCGGCAAGGAAGGACCGCTCATCATTGTAGGGGTGAAGGCATCTTCTATGCCAGAGTTAATTTCTCGTTGGGCTGGCTTCGTTTCAGATCCAAGAAAATCTTTTGATTCACTTCAAGCAGTTGTGTACCAAAAACTTGTTCGCAAACTATGTGAAAATTGTCGCGTTGCGTACAAACCATCCAAAGACTTAGCCAAACATGGACTTCCAATCGACACCGTCGAGCAGTTGTACCGAAAGGGTGGACAAGTTGAGTTGAAAAACAAAATTGTGACTTGTCCAATCTGCAACGGCTCTGGGTATCTTGGACAAGTAGGTGTATTTGAAACTATGTTCCTTGATGGAGCCACTAGAAAACACCTTGTTGCTGGCGATTTAAAAGCAGCAATGGCTCACGCAAAACGAAACAAGTGTTACATTCGATTGCAAGAAGCTGCGTGGTACAAAGTAGCCGCTGGGGAAACCTCGCTCGAAGAATTTGGCAGAGTAAACAGAAAAAGAACGTCTAAGAAAAAGGTTACAAAGGCCAAGTAAATACATGATTATTCTTTTTAATATTGCAATCGTTGGTCTCGTCTTGCTCATCGCGTACTGGTGGTCAAACGAGGGGTTATTTAGTTCACTTCTCCACTTAGTCTGTGTTATTATTGCTGGAGCGATTGCATTCTCTCTCTGGGAACCAATCACTATGTCGATGATGAGTGGTGGATGGTTTGACAATTATGCTTGGGGAATAGTTCTAATTGGCGTATTTGCAATTACACTCCTTGGGCTACGAATAGCAAGCGATAAATTAATTCCAGCAAACCTTTACTTCCCACAATGGGTGAACACAGCATTTGGCGGGATATCTGGAGCAGCTGCTGGTGTGCTTACAATTGGAATCTGCTTAATTGGATCTGGTTTTGTCCAGTCAACTAACGAAATAATGTCCTACCAAGGTACCGGACGCGACGAGAACGCCCGAGCAGAAATTAAACAAATCGGTGATCCTATTTGGCTAGACGTTGCGAAACTCACATCTAACTTTTTCTCCACCTTAAGTGTAGGCACGCTGTATCCAGATGTTAGCAAAAGCCCACTTCTACAGTACAACCCAAGATTAGATGAACTTTCAACCTTAGTTCGAGACACGTTCGAAGGTGGCATGGGGCAGCTTTCACTCGCTCCTGATGCAGCAAAAGTAACAAAGGTTGCTTCAAGCCCAGAAGGCATGACAGTCGTGCAAGTTACGTTCAATGTAAAAGCTAAAGACTTTGGAGGACAGTTAATTCTTGGCAGTTCACAAATACGTCTCATTGGTGAAGCCGATGGCAACAAAATACCTGACATTCTTTATCCCATTGCTTGGAAGCAAGAGATTAAAGAAGGAGGCGAACTATTATTCAAGTTTGATGACATCTCCCACTATGCAACTAGCGTTCCGGGACGAGCAGAAACTGGTTTCAAATTTGCTTTCGACACAAGACGAAACCCCGATTTTACTCCAAAATTTATCCAAATTAGAGGAACGCGTTTTGATTTGCCAATGGATGATATTACCGTACTTAGCACTCTAGCAGTTCGAGAATACCGTGGGCAACCACTAAGTGACGAGGAAATTATTGCGAATCGAGACCCACTTGGTAAAGATATCCAACACCTCATTGAACCAAGTTCCAGAATTAGAAAACTAAGAATTTCAACGAATGGCCTTCCTGGTTCTATTGAAGTTAACGAAAAAATGTATTTCCTCCAAGGGACACTCACTACACTTTGGAGGAGAGACGGCGTTTCTTCTACACTTTCAATTAAAGGTATTCACGCTGACGAAGGAACTGCGATTGTTCAACTAGATGTGAGCCAAGGAACAAATGCAGCGTTTGAAGATTTACTCCCAATCATCTCCCCTGATTCTGCGGTTGTATTTATCGATGATGACGGCCGAAAATACGAACCTATAGGGTTCTACATTGATGACGGTAAGAAAATGCAACTCACCCTTACCCCAAGCACCCCAATTCGCAACATCAGCGAACTCCCTATGCACTTATTGACTTCAAGTAAGAAAAAAGGGTTGACGTTGATCTTCCAAATCACCGAAGGCGTTCGTCTAAGAGAGTTTAGAGTTGGCGATTACACAATTGGCACGTGCAACGTCCTTGCTGAACGTAATAAACGATAGTCATTCTTCAAGCAAGCGTTCCACCCAGTTGATATCAAAATCATGAGACACAAATGCATGATGGTTCAATAACCTTTGGTGTAATGGAATTGTTGTCGCGATAGGAGCGACCTTCATTTCACTTAATGCTGACCGCATGCGAGCTATAGCTTCATTTCGATCACGCCCGTGAACAATCAATTTTCCAATCATTGAATCATAATTTGGGGGAATTCTATAGCCGGTTCTCACATGTGTCTCTAACCTGACACCAGGACCCCCAGGTAATTGCCACGTTTCAATAGTGCCTGGTTGTGGCATAAAATTTTTGCTTGGATCTTCTGCATTAATTCGACATTCAATTGCATGTCCGCGTAATGTGATTTGGTCTTGTGTCCATGACAGTGGATCACCGGATGCAACGCGGATTGACTCTTTAACAATATCCACTCCTGTAATCATTTCAGAAACAGGGTGTTCAACCTGTACCCTTGTATTGACTTCAAGCATAAAAAACTCTTGCTTTTCATTCATCAGAAACTCTACGGTCGCGGCACCGCTATATTCTGCTTTACGAATAAGTTCCGCAGCAGATTCACACACCCGATCTCGTATCTCAGGGCTTATTCCTGGCGCGGGTCCTTCTTCTATTAATTTTTGATGCCGACGCTGGCTCGTACAATCTCGGTTATACAAATGTACAGCGTTCCCATGTTTGTCACCTAAAACTTGAACTTCAACGTGTCTTGCGTGATCAAGGAACTTTTCCAGATAGACGGCCCCGTTACCAAAAGACGCAATGGCTTCCTGTTGGGCTGCTGTAACAGCGGTGCGAAGTGCAGCGACATTGTGAGCAATTCTCATTCCTTTGCCACCGCCTCCAGCAGTTGCCTTCACAATAACTGGGTAACCAATCTCAGAAGCTATTTCCACAGCTTCTTCGAGCTCCTCAATTTCACCATCTGTTCCAGGAAACACCGGAGTGCCTGCTGCACGGGCGAGTTTTTTGCAATTAATTTTGTCACCAAGGCGACTCATTGCTTCTGGACTTGGCCCAATAAACTCAATGTGGCAATCGCGGCAGACTTCTGCGAAGTGAGCATTCTCTGCGAGAAAACCATAACCCGGATGAATCGCTTCTGCATCAGTCATTTCAGCAGCAGAAATAATCCGATCAATGCGTAAATATGAATCTGCGGATGGACCCTTTCCAATACACACTGTTTGATCCGCAAGTTCAAGCCACGGCGCATCTGCATCGGCTAATGAGTACACGCACACAGTTTCGACACCGAGTTCGCGTGCAGCGCGAATGATGCGTAATGCTATTTCGCCACGATTGGCGATGAGGATTCGACCGAACATAGTTGTGGGTTCTCTTATTCAGGTTTTACGAGGAACAGTGGCTGTCCGAATTCAATCGGTTCACCATTTTCGACGAGTAACTTAGAAATTGTGCCTTTGACCTGGGCTTTTATTTCATTGAAAATCTTCATTGCCTCGACTATGCAAACAGTTGTATCGTTGTCCACATGGTCTCCAACACGTACAAATGAAGGTGAGTCTGGGTCAGGAGATAGATAAAATGTTCCGACCATCGGGCTCACAATTTCAATGCCTTCTTGAGCGGGTGCTTCGGTTGCTAAAGCAGCAGGAGAAGCTTGTACCGGAGGTGCAGCTGCAATTGCCGTTTGGGCTTGAACACTTGGCGAAGATGTCACAAAAGTATCACCATGGCGGCGAATAGTGACTTGCTCGTCTGTGTCTCGTAAATCCATCTCGGCGAGATCGTTTGCGACCATTAATTTGACAAGTTCCTTGAGCTTACGTATATCAATCATGAATTCGGTTCTCCTCAATGATTCGGCGAAGTATACCGAACTTCGGCGAACCTGCACCGTTCTTCAGTCATTTACCGCGATTAATTACCTGTGAGGTATTTAGTTCCGTTGAGAGACTGGCTTGCCAAGAATTTCGCTTAACACTATGGCAGTACGGATGTTATGTTGATTATGCAACAAAGAAGCAAGCTGAATCGATGGAGATTTTCGAATTCTTGAAGCTGGTTTAGAAGTAGGTAAAGGACAATCTTTAGCATGGAGAGGTGTAATGGGTGTTATTGTCTGATGAATCTGGGGAGTTAGATCTGGTTTTTCTGGTTTTGGAAGTGGCCGTTGTTGAGGCGCAGAACGACGACGTCGCAAGGATTCTATTTTTACTGCTACTGGGTCTGCCTTCCATTGGGTTTTGACAGTTGGTTGTGAAGTGGATCCCAAAGACGCAGAACGTGCCTTCTTTGCTGCAGAAGCTTTTCGCTTCTCAATAATGCCAGAGACTATAGATCCCACGACACTCAAGATGATAAGGATGGTAACGCCCTTCATAGAGAACAGTATATCTTGTCTCAGGGCGTTACGAGGTGTTGTTTGCCAGATTCATCTGTGGCCCAAGTCAAATCGACACCAAAGACGCCACCGAGAGAACTTGGTGTCAAGACGGCCTTTGTCTGCCCAGCCAAGACTATTTGTCCTTCTTTGAGCACTAGTACTTCATCAGCAATCTCCATTGCAAACCCAATATCATGGAGTGCTGCGATGACAATATCCCCATCTAAGGCGCAATTTCTCAATAAGTCGCCCATGGTTTGTAGATGATGAAGGTCAAGGGCTGAACTAGGTTCATCAAGAACAATAAGCCCTCCTGGGGTTCGTTGAGCCAAGGCCCGTGCCAAGGCTGCTCGTTGTCGCATTCCAGCGCTTGCAGTGTGCCAGAGCGATTCAGAACGATCAAGCAAATCTACTTTGGAAAGCGCATCATCCACCCGTGATTGTGATGGTCCAAGAGCAAACCGACCAAGTTCTACTACTCTGCGAATTGTAAAAGATCCCGCAACTTCAGCAATCCGAGGAACCCACGAAATCTTTGAAGCACGATCATGTGGAGACATCGCATTAACACGAATGCCATCAAGTTCTACTTTTCCACTGCTTGGTGATTGTAACCCAGCGATTGTCCGAAGCAAAGTCGTCTTGCCAGAAGCGTTTGGACCAAGAACAGCGATAACTTTCCCGCCATCAGCACTTGCATGCACACTTCTAAGCGCAGTAATTTTTCCAAACCGAACTCCAACATCAGAAACATGTAATCTCAAATTCGCCCCCTTCCTCGAAGAAGTAACACAAGAAAAACAACTCCACCAAAAACACTCGTAACAATTCCAATTGGCAAACGACCTGAACCTAAATCGACAAGTTGCCGAATGTCATCTGCGCAAATGAGTAGCAAAGCACCGCAGAGCGCACTGGTAATTGTAAGAATACGATGTGATCCAGATAATAATAACCTTGCTCCATGTGGTGCGATTAAACCAACAAAAGCAATTGGACCAGCCAAAATGACACCTATTGCGGCAAGAACGCTAGAGGTTATAAATAATTTCCGCCTAATACCTGGCAAATCTACACCAACACTTGTCGCTTCATCATCTGAAAGACAGGCGGCATCAAGCGTTGGCCCCCACCACGCAATAATGACAATACCAATGAGAGTAATTCCGCCAAGAATTGAAAGTTTACCCCATGATTCTACTTCCGGAAGACTACCCATCAACCACGTTGTAAACGCGCCTCTTAAACCCATCGGAACTGCGTGCTGCAATATCATAATTCCAGCGCCACATAGAACCGAAATAACTACACCAACTAAAACCATTGTCATTGGATCAATACCACCTCGACGTCTCGAGAGAACATAGACAAGAGACAAAGCAACAATTGCTCCAATGACAGCAGCGATTGACTGGCTTCCAATAAACGACATCCCGTATGTGTAATCAAAATACAAGTTACTCATTACACCCAACCCAGCTCCACTAGATAAACCTAAAATCCAAGGAGATGCAAGCGGATTTCTTAAGAGCACTTGTAAACCCATTCCAGAAACACCAAGTCCAGCACCAACGATTAATGCGGCAACCAGTGGAACAATTCGATATAAAAAATATTGTTCTTCAGGAAACACAAGCGTAATGCTCCCATCGACATCTCTGGTAATCAACATCCTGAGCGTAGCAGAAGCTGCAAGCAAAATACTTAATAAAAAGATGACAAATATAGCTCGTGCTCTCATTTATCTACCTTTAGTTCTTGCATCTTCTTAGCAACATCAACAATTTCACTTGATGGCAAAAGAACGTGTTCATGAGTAAATGGTATCACCGGAATACCAATAGAGCGTAGGTTTTCAATCAATACAAATTGTAAATCACTATCAGAAACTACGATAATTGCACTGGGCTGAAGTCGCCCAATGTCTTCAAGAGACAGTGACGGCCACCCTTTCTCCGTAACAGCATTTTCGACTCCCATTTCTTGAAGTACATCATCGAGGTACGTTTCCTTCCCAAAACATAATCCCGAACCACTTCCAGCACCTTGGGTCATAATCAGAACAGGAGATGGAATCAATCCACTTTGTTTGACATCGATTTCTAAGTTCTCACGAGACCCTCTGAACATCTCAGTTAGATCGCCATACATTGTTTTTATATCGTTCAAACTTTGAATCTGCCAAGTGTGTAATTCAAATTTTCCTTCAGATGCTAGTGCTAACAAATGCTCATCTATATTTGAGGTTGTTTTCTGGGCAAAGACATGTGATGGTTTAAGCTTCAACAATCTTTCATAATCTACCTCGAGCAAATCACCCACGATTGGGACACTTTGATTTGCGTGCAAACAAAAAGGACTTCGCCCAACTATCTCATCTTCATATCCAATATCTATTAATGTATTTGTAATTCCTGGGCTTAACGAAACTATTCGCACACCCTCACTTTGTTTTTCTTCAAGATTTTGACGGCATGAACCCAAGAGAAAAAACAATAATAATACATAGAATGCACTACGCATTTTGAGCTGACGTGGCTAACTGTGTTTCTGTTAATCGTTGATATACATCGCAATTCGATACCAGCTCTTCATGAGTACCATCACCAACCAAGCGACCTTGATCAAGAACTAAAATTCGATCTGCAGACTGAACAGTTGACATACGGTGTGCAATAATAAGAATCGTTCGATTACTACAATATTTATTCAGTGTGTCTCCAATCAACGCTTCTGATTCAGCGTCTACTTGGCTAGTTGCTTCATCAAAAATCAAAATTGATGGGTCACGAAGAAGTGCTCGCGCAATCGCAATACGCTGGCGTTGCCCTCCACTTAGAGAAGTCCCCTGTTCATAAACAATCGAGTCATATCCGCCTTCAATTGCACAGATGAATTCGTCTGCATGAGCATGCTTTGCAACTTGGATTACTTCTTCCCGCGAAGCGTCTTGGCCGAAGCGAATATTTGCATCAATAGAAGCATGAAACAACACGGTCTCTTGGGTTACAACGCCCATTTCACCTCGCAAAGATTTTAAACTAACCTCGTTGATATTTCTGTCGTCGATACAAATTAAGCCTTCTTTAGGAAGTAATAAACGGGGAAGCAATGAAATGAGTGTGGTTTTTCCAGAGCCATTTGGACCCACGATTGCAACACGCTGCCCAAATTCGATTGTTACAGAAAAATCTTTAATCGCAGGAAGATCAGAATCATGATATGAAAATGTAACATTCTGGAAAGAAATTGAATGCTGATGTTTTGAAATGTCTGGTTTCTCAGTTAGTTCTTCTTGAGGAGAATCAAGGAGCGACAACAATCGGTCTGCAGGAGCTTCAGCGGCTTGGATTTCAGTAACTAGACCGGCTAACGGGCGCAATGCTCCACCTGCCACTGCTAGCGAGCCAATCGAAAGTAAAAATGTGTCAAAATCAAGAACGCCATTAATTATTGATCGTGATGCGATTGCAGCAAGGATTCCAAGGACGAATATAGCCAATATTTCCATCAATGGAGAACCAAGCGCTCTCATCATTCGGACTTTCAATTCTGCTTTTATTACTTGGTTGTTTTCTTCATCAAATGCTTTGACTGATGCTTGCTCTGAAGTATTCACTTTCACAGAACGAAGACCTTGAATAGATTCATTTGAGATTCGCAGTAAATCTTGCTGAGCTGCTAGAGACGCTTTTGTTCCCTTACTCACTCTCCTACCAATTTTGTGCAGTGTGATAGCAAGGATTGGAAGAACTAAAATCGCAATAAGCACCAAACGATAATCAAAAATGCATGCAACAATAAATGCTGCGACGCCTTTGGTTAACTGTGAAACCGACTTCCCCATCAAAACCATTAAACCAACCTGCAGGGCTTCTGAATCTCGGATAATTCTTGAAACAAATTCACTCGAGCCAAGTTTTTGAACTGTGCCAAGTGGCATTGCAAGAACATGTTTAAAAGATGCTTCACGCACATTTGCAACAACATGTACTGAAATCCAAGCACTTAGATATTGATGAAAGAAGTTAGCAAGACCGCCAATAATTGTCAAAAAACCAACACCTAGTAAAAGAAAAATCACTCCGTCGAATCTGCCTTCTGGAAGAATCGCTATCAACCACTGTGGAACTTGAACAAAATGCTCTTCTGCATTGTGAACAGTGGCGAGTTGCAATAAGGACTTTCCTTCTTCAGGGTCAAGAATCAACGAAAGCGCTGGTCCGAGACTCAATAAACCAATACCCAACCCCAACGCAGAAAATGCTGCTAAAAACAAGGCAAGGATTAAACGGCCTCTCCAATAAAACATTTGTTTTGCAAAATGTTTGAAGTTACTCACGTCTCATCGCTTCCTTCAAAGATATTTCGTAAATCAGTCCAGAACGATGGGTAACTTTTTGTGACGCATTTTGGGTTCACGATGGACACGCCATTGCGCTTTGTGCCAAGCACTGCCATAGCCATTGCTATTCTGTGGTCATCAATTGGGTCAATTGCTGTTGGTCCGTGCGTTTTTACCATTGGTGATATACGAATATCAGAATCACTTGATGCGATGCCACAACCAACTTTCGCCAGTGAACGCGCCATGACTTCTATTCGGTCGGACTCCTTCAAAGGGAGTGTTTCTAAACCAAAAATCCTCGAAGGCGAATCTGCAAATGACGCAACAGCAGCAAGGCAGAGCGAAGCATCCGGAAATCCAGAAGCATCAAGTTCACCGAACCCTCGAATTGTCCCAGTACCAGTAACGCAAACACCTTCTTCGCTTTCAACAATTTCGGCACCAATTGTTCCAAGCAACCTTATAGCTTCCATATCTGGTTGAAGAGAATTGAGTTTCAACCCTTCTAAAGTTATTGACATGCCATCGTGAATCGCTGCAACTGCTGCAAAGTAGACTGCTGAACTTGCATCGGGTTCAATCTCAATTTCACGATGAGTAATTCTTGTTTGAGGGACTTCAATCGAAAGAACTTCGTTAGTACATGTTTCTTGCACATGCACCCCAAAAGATCGAAGGACATTCATTGTCAATTCAATGTACGTTGTGGAAGTCACCGGTTTTTTGCAATTCAGTGTTATGCCACCATCAACAAATGGAGCTATCAACATTAACGCGGATATAAACTGGCTCGATTTTGTAACTGGCACATTAATAGTGCCACCATGTAACCCAGAACCGTTGACTTGTACTGGCATCGTGTCGCCATCAAAAGTAACTCCAAGAGTTTCCATCATTGTGAGTAATTCACCGATTGGGCGAGTTCTCATTCTTCCATTGCCATCGACAGTAACTGGTTCTTTTGCAAGAGCACCTGCTGCAATCATAAAACGGGATGGAGTACCGCCAGCACCGAGATTGACCGAAGCGCCGTGAGGCGGTTTGCCATCAACACCGTGTAAGATAAGTTTATTAGGGGACCACTTAACACCTACTCCAATTTTCGAGAATGACTCAGCAAGCAAATTTGTGTCATCGCATTTAAGTGGGTTTTTCAGCACAGTACGACCAGCGCCAAGTGAGCCGAGCATAATGGCTCTCGCAGTCAAACTTTTTGACCCTGGAACTCGCACCACGCGATGTCCAAACCGTTTCAAAACTGGAACCGACTCGGCAGTCGAACCCACATTTTTTTTACTCATGTATCTCGCCTAAAAATTGCGACAACATCTTCGATTGGTACAACAAACAAACGATTGTCCCCTTCGAAATCAACTGGAATACTTTGCTTGGGATTAAACAACACTCTGTCATACTGCTGAATTGGATAATCGGGGTTGTTTTCAATCACGGTGCTTACAGTAACAATTCGGCCTGTAATAGTAGGGATTTCAATTTTGTCTGGCAAATGAATGCCGACCTTGGTTACCTTGCGGTCTTCATCCTTTCGAATAAGTACTCGCTCGCCAATGGGTTCCACAATTTCTATGACGTCCTTTTTAGTAGTTGCTTTTGCCATATTTGTACATGATATCTGCCATCGTAAATGTTCGCAAAAGTAGGCACCAAAAGCATCGATATATTGTTCTTTTGGTATTGTGTTGGTTGAAATGAGTGCAAATCGACCAAAATTCGTCAATCGATGGTTCCTTATATTTTTAGGCAGCAGTATACTTGGATTACTTCTATTTGCTCTGTTTGGAAGTGGGAACAATTCAGAATCAGCAAGACTGGGGATGACTTTTTTTCTTGGCACAGGAGCCACATCTTTTGCGAGTGGTTTAATTTGGATTCACCTCTATCTCGAGCGTCCTTCTGGCAAATTCTGCTTTCATTGCGGATATGACTTGCGAAATCATAATGAAGAAAAACCTACTTGCCCAGAATGCGGAAAAAGTTGCATCTCAGAATATCAACGGACGGGTTGGAGAGATACGGCTAAACAACTCCCTGGATGCCTACTGACACTCTTTGGTGCGACAATTTTTCTACTTGGATTGTTCTTCCTAAATATGATAAACAACGGGCTCTTCGATGTATAAGTTGACCAATGGAATCAATTGATTGTGGTTGAACTAAAGGAATTAAACAATTCGCCGCGAGCTTGTTCTAGCTGAAGTTCCGTGAATGAAGAAAAATCCTGAGTTGGTGAGTCTAGAATCTCTTCAATTACTTCAACCGATACTTCATCAACCATTACAGCTGTAGTTGCCTGCAAAATATTCATAATTTTGGAGCCGATTTCTCCACCTGTTTTGAAAGGGAGACAAGAAGTTGCGCAGCTGTGCAAGCAAAAAGCGAACTTAAGAGATGGCTCACCATCGATGTAAAATTTTGCGCCCGCAATTGCCCCCGAAAGGCAGGCTATGAGACCTCGCGGGTCTTCGTCAATCGGTAACTCGATATACGGAAACAAATCATCGTGTAGCACGTCTAGTGCAAAATCAATTTCACTTGTCGTGCTTGCTTTAAACTCAACCACGTTTGCAACAGCACCGCAATCAGACATGTTGAAGTCAATGGTTTTTTGTACTGCTTCTTCAAACCCTTCGTCATTGGCTGGTGGCAGTAACACACTCAGTTGCCACATCTCTTCATCTGGCTTAGGAAGTAACCCCTTCGCACACTCCACAAACTCGTCGAGCCGATTTGATGGAACAATCAACCGCGCAAGCATCCAACTATCTTCCGATTGAAGATAGGACGCCCAGTTATTCACCAATGACTGCATATCCAAATCTGCTGGAGGATACAAACCAGCATAATCAATGATGCCTTCGAGCAGTATTTCGTTTTTAGAAAGCGAGTTTGTCATTCACTCATCTGTCGCATAAACCGTTTGGCTCTTCGCGACATTGTTAATCGTCTCGATGTAATCTATGCGGTCTATCTTTGTTGATACCTTTCTAAGTTTCTCGAATGTATTTGGAGAGGAATCTAGTGCTAAAATTGCGTTCATTAACCTACTCGCATCTTTGTCTCTATTCATTACAAGAAGTGCTTCAAACGGCTGCAGGGCTCTATCAATTTCTAATTTTATAATTATATCTTTAGTGCCATCTTGATAGTCGCGATCTCTATCCATCTCCATAAACATGATTACTCTGTCAATATTCTCTATCTCTAAGTATTCTTCAAAACGACCTTTGGAAAATATTTCGTCTTTCACGTGATACCCAACCCACGATTGAATTTCACTGCCTTTGTCACCCCGTTCGTTTAAACCATCATAGATTGAGAGAAGTTGCGCTCCTGTTGTTCCAAGATATTTTTCTAATGCAAAATAATCCGTACAATTTCTTCGGATTGCTTCGGTAGAATCAAAATTTTTCTTTGCCTTGTCTCGCCACGACTTCATTTTCGTTAACGCTGCGGGATATTTTTGTGCAAGTCGGCTCATATCAGAGAGCATAAAACTAACGCGGGCACCACTAAATCCTGGACGATTTTCAACACCATGCTCCCAACACCATTCGTAATGTTCAAGGGCTTCTTTGTATTTCTTCTCTGAAACAAGCTCCCCCGCTAATCTATTGCGGAGCATAGGATTATTCTTATCGTTTTCTACTTTCTTCCTTGCGATACTTAACTCGGTTACCCCAGCGATTGCGTTCTCTGCTGCGCCGATAAACTTTTCTGGTGGCTTGTACCCGACAAACCGTCCAACCACCTCTTCGTCACCATTAATAAATACAATAGTTGGATACGCAGAAACATTGAACTTTTTTGCAATTGGACGCAGTTTTTCAGCATCTACTTTTAGTGCAACAGTATTTTCATCTAGCCATTGTTGTACTTTTTCGTCTTTCCAAGTTGTCTTGTCGAGCATCTTGCATGGTCCACACCACGTTGTATAAAAGTCAATCATGACTAATTTGTTTGAGGCTTTTGCTTCTGTAATTGCTTCTTGGTACGACAAATCCATAAATGGTTTTTCTGCAAACGCAGAATGACTTAGAACCAGCGCGATAATAATTCTTGTTATAAACATTCTCTTGCTCCTTTTTTGTTGTTAATTAGCATAACTATAATTCATAATACTTTGAAAAATAATTTTCGCATCGCTTAAGACGAGTAATAGTTGATTCCTTACCAAGAAGAACCAGCGTATCGCCAATCGGAGGGCTTACTGGACCGCCAGCAACTGCTATTCGTACTGGTTGCGCTACCTTTCCAAGGTTGCCATCTGCAATTTCGTCTGCAAGGGCGTGCAAACAGCCATCAATAGTTTCTGCATTCCAGACTTCAAGTTCTTTGAATGCTGTAATAATTGCAGGCATGCGTGACAAACCGCTCACTTCACCTTTGAGCAGAGCTTTCTTCACTGGCTTTGATTCAGGCCACGTAACTGCTTCGTCGTCCTCAATTAAGAACGAGGAAGTAATCGTTGCGTCTTTAAATGTCTTAGATCGTTCGTGATTTGCAGATGCAAAAAGTGAAAACTTATCTAGTTCAGAAAATTCGGGTGCATATTCTTGACACCAAGCAAGTAATCGTGCTTCAAATTCTTCCGAAGACAGTTTCTGCAATGCGTCTAAGTTAAACGCTAGAAGTTTTGCTCTATCAAATTTTGCAGGCGATTTTACAATTCTCTCAAGAGAAAATGTTTCCACCAAGAAGTCCGCATCAAATTGCTCGACATCATTCCCCGGAGACCAGCCAAGCAAACAGAGGTAATTCAATAAAACTTCTGGCATGTAACCAGCTTGTTTAAAATCGTCAACGTTTATTTCTGGAAGTTCGATGCCAAGAGCAAGTGCAAGTTTCGTTGCGTCGTCTGTATCGAGTTGATTGTCTTTAGAAGATTGCCAATTCGCCCACGCATCACTTGAAATACACGTTTCTGGGGGTGATTCGATGTTATTATCACGAACATATTTACGCAACGCTTTATCCTTATCGCGCTTTGACATCTTTGATCCATCGGGATTAAAAATCAATGAGATGTGTGCGAATATTGGTCTCTCAAAACCAAGCGCTTCTTGCAACAGAATATGCTTGAATGTATTGTTCAAATGTTCTTGCCCGCGAATAATGTGTGTCACATTCATCAAAGCATCATCGACAATGACAGCAAAATGATAGGTTGGAAAACCATCGCCCTTAAAAATAACAAAGTCATCAACTTCGCTTCGCTCTACGGTAACATCACCAACAACGCAATCTGTCACCGTAAGTGGACCGCCGTCTGGAACTTTGAACCGAATAACATGCGGCTTTCCCTCATCGAGATAACGCTGAACTGTTTCAGGAGACAATTCAAGTGATGCGCGGTTATAGCGATACGCACGTTTTTCTGCACGTGCTTTTTTACGTTCTTCCCCCAGTTCCTCAGCGGTTTCAAAAGCGTAATAGGCCATCCCAGCATCGAACAACCTTTGCAATTGTTCTTTGTAAATGTCTAATCGTTGTGATTGATAGTAAGGTCCTTTATCGCCACCACCAGTGCCTTCAAATTCAGGACCTTCGTCCCACAAAATATTAAGCCACTTTAAATCATTAAAAAAACCTGTCGTTGCCTGATCACTCGAACGCTTCTGGTCTGTATCTTCGATTCGAAGCAAAAATTCACCATCGTTTGCCTTGGCAAATGCCCAGCAATAAATTGCAGTACGCGCGCCCCCAATATGCAGGTGCCCCGTAGGACTAGGAGCGAACCGTGTTTTAATTTTTGTTGTCATAGTTCTTCAGTAGTTTCTTCTGTAATTTCTTCGGGATTCTCTTTATTCCTATTACGGAGGATGTAAACAGGTCCAGTCAATGCATACGCAATAAAACCGATTGCGACTGTTTCTTGAAACCACCAGATACAAGTAAAAATAATGATGACAAGAAACGCAATGAAACGAAACGATTGTGGTCTTCCCAAATAACGATTCACAAAGTGATCGTATGGGATGCTAGAAACCATTGCAATTGCAGCAAACAACATCACAATTGGAACACCAAAGGCGTACGCCCTTCCAATCCACAAGGTATCTGTTCCTCCAGCTAGGACATGCTGATGAAGTAAGATCAATGCTGCAATTAACCCAGCTGCTCCCGGAGAAGGCATCCCATGAAATGCCATGTGCGTATTGGGACCCTTTGCTGGCTCAGTCTCAACTGTAAACCTTGCAAGGCGAAGCGCCGCGCAACAAACATAGACAGCAGCTATTCCCCATACAACTTTTCCCCAAGGCAAATCAGCATCCGGACCAAGCAGAGTTAGAGACCCATCTGTGCCAAGGTAACTCGAGACAAGCGCGAGAACCATTACTGCAGGCGCCACTCCACAAGTCACTAAATCAGAAAGAGAATCAAGTGCTGCTCCCAACTCGGTAACGCTGTTTGTTAAACGTGCAACTGAACCATCAATGCTATCAAGCAGCATTCCCAAAAAAATTAACGCCCCAGCCATAGTTAATCCACTCCACCCCCAAGGCCCTTGCCATTCGGAGCCCTTGTATGCGTAATGAATAGCAGCAAAGCCTGAGACTAAATTACCCAAAGTAAAGAGTAAAGGCCAAACCCTTTGTGGAGGAAGGACTCTTCGCCTTCTTGGTTTTGGCTCTGATTCTTGATTAAGTTGCTCTACTTGATCCATAAGACCCCGTATTCTACCGTTTCAGCCACGAGGCATAATATTTGCCTCTATAACGATGATTTGCAAAACATCTTCCTTCACAGGACCCCCTAATAACGCCTCACCAAGCCGAACTGGAGGAGAGCCTTCGTCCTGAGGACCTGTGGTTACTTCTGGAGCAAGCAGTGCCACAGCAAGCACGATTGCCTCATCATCTTTGAGCAATGTTTCGAACTCTAAATCAGTAAAAACTTTGCTTTGTAGATGTTCAGAAGAATTCGCAACGACAGAGGATTTGTTTCTAGGTACATGCCAAGTTGGCAATAATTGCAGATAAATGCAGTTCCCATCTTCTCGATTTATTAACCAACTTCGACTCTGCAGAGATAAATATCCTCCACCAATATAGTACGGAATACCTTTTTGAGTAATCAACATGCCTTCTGCATCGATTCGCCTCTGATGTAAATCTCTCCACTTAAATATTTGACCGTGCCAAACATAGTTTTCGTCTATGACTTCGCCCAATGAGGAAATGATTGCAGGAATATCTACAGTTGTAACTCTTCGTAGTTGGATTCCTTCCAACAATAATTTTTCTTGAAGTTGCGATGAAGTGATTGGCTTGCCAAACTGTTCTAGTTTTTGAAAAACATCTCCAATATCTGGTTTAACTTGGTAATTTACAACTGAAATGCCATCAGTTGTTGCACTTATTGTTTCTGTAGCCAATGTAACCTTGGGCTTTTCTTTTTTAATAGCATTGTTCGTAGTTTTTTCCGGTGTAGAACAACCTTCAACTACCACACTAATAACAAAAAGAATAGCTAGATAGTTTCGCATGTATTTACCATGTCAATAAGTTGGCGTAATCTTCCAAAACTTCGACGAGTATGAGGAACAATAATCCTAGGTAACTCAAGGTGATCTCTTTCAGTTGAAAGTGGGGCTGACTTTTGGATTTTACCTGTCCGAATAATGTCTGAGAACGAGTCGTTTAATCTTACAATCGAATCATTTGTTAATTCTGCATTTGTTCGAATTACATAATCAGAACGGACGTACCGGCTTGAATGATAAACTTTGTAAAAGTCCATGATGTGATTTACAGCATCTTGAGGTGTTGTCGCTACATGAAACAAAGATTCATCCTCTTCGCTAATCATCCCGTTCCCAAGTAAATCTTGATGTATGTGTTTCTCCCAATTTACCCAGTAATCACTCCCTTCTCCAGCAATCATCACAACAGGAATAATATTCGACTTCCCGGTTTGAACAAGTGTCAATGCTTCAAACAATTCATCCTGTGTACCAAAACCACCAGGGCACCCAACAACTGCATCAGAGTGAGTCATAAACATCAATTTGCGAGTGAAGAAGTATCGAAAATTAATGAGTTTGGGGTCGCCTTCGATAATTGCGTTAGCAGTTGTTTCAAAAGGGAGTCGTATCGCTAGACCAAAACTCGCCTCGCGCTGTGGCCCTTCATGACCTGCCTTCATAATCCCATCACCCGCGCCAGTAATCGCCATCCAATTTACTTCAGCCATCAACCTTCCAAACTCAGCTGCTGCCTTGTAATCTGGATTATCTTCAGCTGTTCTTGCTGAACCATATATTGAAACCTTTCTAGTACCTATGTAGCGATTAAAGACTTGATAGGCATAACGCATTTCTTTCAATGCATACGTGACGAGTTTAATCTGACCAGAATCGTGCCCCTCCTTTGCCATTTTGAGACAAGTGTCAATCATTTGAGAAATCATCTCTGGACGTGGGTCCTGCGCGTCGTGCTCAGTCGTGAGCGAAATGAGTTCTACTATTTTATCCTGAATAAGTTTTTTTGAAGCCATAGCGTTATTGTATCCCCTTTGAGGCAAAAAATTATTTATCTTGAGGTGTTAGAAATGGAAGAAGGACAACCGCTACTTTTGGGTCAAGTAATTCACCAGTCACATCTATCGAATAGAGTTGATCATTCAATGCACCAATAATATCTCTAATAATTGGAAACCCAGCTCGGGGATGGAGTCTCGCATTAATTTGGAAGGTATCGAAATCGATTGCACCGTCTCCCTCAAGCGCAAGGTCAGAGATATCTAAATCACTACACTGCATTACGATGTCTTCGAGAATAATTCGATCTCCACTGATATAAAAATCAATTTCAGCACCTGAAACCTTTGCTGCAGAAGGCCATGCAAGCTGGAGGACTTTCATAGTTATTAAAGATAGTGGGTCAATTTCAAGGTGTCCATTTTGCACCTGTACCCTTCCAATCCCTCTTCGAGATTCTAGATTGCCCCTCGCCCCAGCAATTGAAAACCATCCAATCAAATCTCCTGTCAAAGAGGCAACAATTTCTTTGTCTTCGTTGTCTTCAAAAGGTGCTAATTCAACACCTGCAATCAATACCTCTATTTCATACTCCTTGTCATCATCTAGCCCCACCCATCCCTGAACAGTCACACCTCCAGTTGATGATTCCCCACGCATTTGTTTGAATACCAGCTGATTATTTTCGGGGTTGAATTCTAAACCTCCTGCAATATCCGTAACAATCCTACCTAGCGTAGATAGTTCATCAAAAGACAATGACAATTCAAGCGCATTGAGTTTATCTCTACTGTAGTGCCCATAAATGTTAGAAACACCTTTTATTTTTTTTAACGGAATGCCCACATCGATTGATGCGTCATCAATCTCAATATCTCCAGCAAAAGAGACTTCGAGTTTGTCCCAAGTTTCACCCTGAAAAGAAACTTTACCATTAGGAAGCGTGCTTCTCCCATCTTGCAATTTAATTGCAACAAGAGTGTCACCAACAACTCCAGGCAAAATCGCAAAAAGACTTTCATCACTAGGGGGACCCGACCAAGTCAAATCAAATTTCCCATCAATTGCGCCACCCGATTCAATATTTCCATCGACAGAGAACTCCCCATCGCCCAATTTCCCAAATAAATAATCAAAATGAATTCCATCATTGCTTATTCGAATGGTATTTCGTTTTGATTTTTTGTTTCTATCAAAAAAAGCCACTGCTTTTCGCTCATGGAATGTAGCGGCTAAAGAATCTGGAAGAATTTCAATACTATAGGAAAGATTATCATTATCTCCTCTTGCAGATAATGTTGCCGCAACAATCCCAGAAGGGTCGATTCTGTCATAGAAATCTACAGCAACTTCTCCACCAACTATTCCTGTAATTGCACGTGTCAATGGCGAGTCGATAACAGCATCATGCCACCTAGCATCAAGCAAGTAGCCAAAATCAGATTGATTTCCATGAACTTCGCCATTGATATCTACATTTCCTTGTTGGGAATCTTCTTCATGAAGTTGAAACTCCATTAAGTCGAAATACACATCTGTTCCATCAACAATTATCGCACCCTCTTCAAGGTTTAAAGTAGTGACACGATTTAGAGCTGAAACTTCCAGGGTCGTGGGAATGATGGTCATATTCAACTGTGAATTGCCATCTATATGTGCCATGCTAATATCAGCATCCATTACACCAGATGGCTGAAGCCATCTCCAAGCGCTTGATAACTTTTTAGAAGATGAATCTGGAAGGACATCAACAAAATTTGGGCTGATTGGCAGAGAATCGCCTTGAATCTTCAAATCAAACTCACCCTTATCAATGTTCAAACTTGCAGTCAGTAAACCATCTTTACATTTACAGGTAACAGCTTCCATCGAAACAGATCCATTTTCTATATGAATTTCTGCGTTAATGTCTGTAAATTTAAATCCCTCAGGCCAAAAAGGACCAGTCGCGTTAATCGCCTTCGCTAACTTTTCATTTGGGCTCGAAACTCCATCCACAAGCCCAATTAAAAAATTAGTACTAATCGAACCATCTTGATTTCCTTTAACAGTGCCAACTGCGTTTAATTTCGAGCTAAGCCCTAATCCTCCTAGCACGCCTGCTGCCAACTCATGATCATCACCTGCCGACTCAGAAACGGCTAACAATAGTGCTGGAGAAATATATTCGTTAAGTAGCTCTAATTTCAAATCTGGTATTGCAGTGCCATCCTCCTGAAAGCTAATAGAACCAGTGATACCACCGACACCAAGTTCTCGACCTTTAAATCGTATTGACTTTGATTCTGGAATATAGAGGCCCTTTGGGTCTAGAGAAACTGTTCCCTCCTTTAACACGACAGGGAAAGGGAATGCTTTATGCAAAATGCCGACATTCTCAAAAGAAATTTCACCAGAAAGTTCTACTCCAGAATTTAATCTACTGTCATGTTTAATATTTAGATCGAGGTCAATATCTCCACCAAGAGAAAATTTTAAGTCGCCTGAATCCTCTAGCAATTTTGCTATTCTCACGAATGCTTCACGATCAATCAATCTATCCATCACATTTGCAATTGGCTTTGACAATGCATCGTGTAACTTTTGATCGAGAGGAGCATCTTCTGCAAACAAGTTTAGATCAACAGAGAGAAAATCATTTGTCGCTTTCACCCCACCATTTATATGTACTTCTGCATCCTCACTACCTAAAGCATTGAGATAAACAATTTTAATATCATTCTGATGAAAGGATATATGAGATTTTATATCTCTGAGCGGATAAGGAAATTTTTCATATCTCCCTGAAGCGCCATCAATAATTAAATCTCCTTCCGCCTCAACTTCTCCGTCTTGCTCTGACCTACCCACCAAAACTTTCGCATTCATTTTCCAATCAGAAAGCTGAAACAATTTTAATATCTGAGCAGCAGCAACCGGAACAATTGTTTCATTTGAATGACCACGCAGTGGCTCAAAATTATTGATTGTAAAAGAGGCTTCAAATGGAGAATTGGACAAAAGCGAATCCATCCATTCTTCACTCTTTTTTGTACCGACATTTTTATAGTTGTCTATTTTTATGTCCGCAGAAAAATCCAAGCCACTATCCATCTCTTGATGAGGAGGAACGAGCAACCCCTGAATTTCTTTGAGATACACAGATACTCCATCATAAACAATGTGGCCGTGCTTTACATCAAGGTGAGCATCACCGTGAACACGTTCAACAACGTTATTCCTAATTGAAGACCAACGGATACCATGTTCCTCTGGTAACTTAAAAGTAATGTCTTCGACTTCAATGGAAAATTGCATCGCTTGTTCAGAATTCCACATCACTTTTAAGCTATTAACATCACCATGTAATTTTGCCTCTTGGCACCAAACCCTTGCCGTTCTGGGGAGCAGGTCCAATATGGAATTGTTAAGTTTTAGTTTGCCAATTTCTGCTTGAAATCCTAAAGGAGAAGTATCAAATGACAAATCAATTTGTATCGAATCTTCAGTATCGACTAACTGCAAGGCAGATTCTTCTTCGCCAAACATCGCTTCTTTAACCGTAAATGTTTTTGTCCCATCTAATATCCAGTCTCCGTTGGTCATCACTCCTGTTTCAACGATTACATTGTTAAGTGACAACTCAGGAATAGCACTCAGCCGTTGTTGGAATGAGGGGTCTCCTTCAGTAGATTCAGCAATTTGTTCTGTACTGACTTCTTTTGAATTCATTAGCGAGGAAAAATTGAATTCCCCAGCATAATCAGATGACTCTGCAAGACGAACACGCAAAGTCTTAACTTCAATTTCAACTATTTTTGGACTAAAAATTGAGCCATCAGAATCGAGTGTAATAGATACATCTTCAAATGAAACCACATTCGCTGCAAGACCATCAACCCCGCTAGCTTTCAGATTAATTTCCTTAACAAAAACATTGGTCCCCCAGTCCCAACTCGTTCCACTTACCCCAACTTCAGTACCAATTTTATTCTGCAGAGATATTGCTACGATTGGAGATAGAACAAAAGACCGAGTCGCCACATAAAAGCTGATAAACGGCAACAATAAAAGAGTAACACATACCCAAGTTCGCCTTCTTCGCCAAAAGGACAAGTCACTCTTAGGAGTATTCATGGTTTTTGGAATGCCGATTGAGCAAGTTCAATTGCTCTCCCGAGCCCAGCCGCTTTATTAATTGTTTCTTTCCATTCCAATTCGGGTTTAGAATCAATAACGATTCCAGCACCTGCTTGAATATCAATTCGCCAACCAGTTTCATCACGCTCGCTCGTTGGAATTACCATTGTTCGTAAAGCAATTGCAACATCCATATCGCCACCAAACCCAATCATTCCAATTCCACCTGCGTAAGGACCACGCTTTGTTGGCTCTAACTCATCAATTATTTGCATTGCACGTATCTTTGGAGCACCACTCACCGTTCCAACAGGAAGCGTAGCCTCTAAAGCATCCCAGCAATCTTTCCCGTCAGCAAGAATCCCAACTACAGTTGAACTTAGGTGCATGACATGGCTATATCGTTCAATATCCATCACTCTCTCGATATTAATCGACCCTAGTTCACAAACTGTTCCGATGTCATTCCTCCCAAGATCGACAAGCATAACATGTTCAGACTTTTCCTTTTCGTCTCCCAATAAATCTGTTTCCATTTCAGAATCTTCTTGCTCGGTCTTGCCACGTCTCCTAGTACCTGCGAGTGGTCGATTCGTAACGTGCCGATCTCGAACTCTGCATAATATTTCTGGGCTCGATGCCGCGAGAATACATCCCTGAGCTTGCAAGTAAATCATGTATGGGCTTGGGTTGACAACCCGAAGTGCGCGATACACTTCAAATGGGTCAACTGCCGATCTGTGTTCAAACCGTTGGGAAATTACAATTTGAAATGCATCCCCTGCTGCAATATATGACTTGCATGTTTCAACAGCTTTTTCAAATGACTCTCTTGACATATTTGAATTCGAAGGAATTTTTGGCGGGCTATTTAAATCAATATCGATTGTGCCAACAGGAATATTGTCGCCTTCCTCCTGTAACTTCATAACAATACGATCAAGTTCCTTATTCGCGTCTTCCCAAACACTATCAGGTGTACTTGTATTTTCATGCATAGCGTTGTGAACGACATGTACTATTTTTGCTACATGATCAAAAACAACAACTGTACGATAGAGAGCGAAATGCAAATCTGGAAGATTACGATCATCTTCTGGAGCACTAGAAAATGGCAAGACAGCCAATTCACTACACCTTGCAATATCGTAACTCGCAAAACCGACCCATCCTCCAATGAAACTTGGAAGAGGCAATTCACCAGTTGCAACTGGATCGGACACCTTCCATTGTTTTGATAATTCTCCTACGAGCTGGAGAGGATTGTCGCTTATTACACTCTCTTGAGTCCCTTTAATCAGATCCCTAATTAAGACCTCATTTTCATATGCGATGACCTCAAGACAAGGGTCTGCTCCTAAAAAAGAGAAGCGCCCAACTTCATCGCCATTTTCCACAGATTCAAAAAGGAAACTTGGTGCAATGCGATCATCAGAGGCGACAAGTCTTCGGTATGCCAATACAGGGCTCAGATGATCTGCCATTATTCGTCTGACAACAGGTATTACATTGGCAGTAGACATAAAGGTTTCAAATGCTTGGGAGTGCATAACCCGAAGTGTAGACCAGAGCGTAGTATGTATCCATGCCTCAAGATGATTCAGTTGTAAAACTTAGTAAAATCAAACGAATCTACTACAAACCCGATGGTTGTGTTCTGGTCGAAGCCCTTCGAGGGGTCGATCTTGACATTCCACGTGGGCAATCCCTCGCAATCATGGGCGCCTCTGGGTCAGGAAAGAGTACTCTGATGAACATCTTGGGATGCCTTGACAAGCCAACTGAGGGCTCCTATTTCCTCGATGGGAACAATGTTGCGATGCTTGATGATACTCAACTCTCCACCATTCGAGGTGAGGAAATAGGGTTTGTCTTTCAATCTTTTAATCTCATACCTCAATTAAGCATTGCTGAAAACGTCGAGGTACCCTTGTATTACCAACGAGTGGCACAATCTGAACGCCGCGAACGGACTAACGATATTCTTAAACGAGTTGGGCTTGCAGATCGAGTTGAGCACAAGCCAGGTGAGTTATCAGGAGGACAGCAACAACGTGCATCTATCGCACGAGCTCTTGTTACAAATCCATCTGTTCTGCTCGCAGACGAACCGACTGGGAATTTAGATTCAAAAACAGGGCATGACGTCCTCTCCCTTTTTGACCAATTGCACGATGATGGATTGACCACGGTTATTGTCACGCATGATGAAAATGTTGGGAAACGCTGCCAGCGTACTATTACTCTTACTGATGGCAACATTGGAACGGACACGCTTAATACATGAGAGTTCTTGGAATAGACCCAGGATTACGCATTGCAGGGTATGGATGCATCGATTACAAACACTCCAATTCAAATCCGTTGGTTGTTGAAGCTGGCGCCATCACCTTGGATACAAAGCAAACTATTTCATTTCGACTCGCACAGTTGTATCACGATATCCAAGAAATCATCGTAGAATTAAAGCCAGATTTGTTAGCTGTAGAAACAGTTTTTACGCATAAACAACAAGTTGCAACTGCAACAATTTTAGGACATGCAAGAGGAGTTATTTTGCTCGCAGGTGTGAATGCCTCTCTTCCACTATCTGAGATTACACCTGCCGAAATTAAAAAGTCTGTTTCTGGTAATGGAAGGGCTACTAAATCTCAAATTCAACAAGCTGTTAAAAATACACTCCAACTCAAAACAATACCAGAACCACCTGATGTTGCAGATGCCCTCGCAATTGCAATTACCGCAGCCCATCGGAATGTGTGACCTGCTTGGCTGTACGCCGTGACGATACGTCACAACGGAGGATTTAACCAGAAATAGCTACTTTTCCCACAGCATGGACTATTTTGCTAGTGGACTCCAATTTGTAAAATATTTTTTAGAATTTGAGAAAAAAGGCAGAATCTTTCACACCATACTTGATTTTGGTTATAATTAAAGCACAACTACTTTTACCCCCGAAAGGGCTCGGTATGGCGCTTGCGTCTACCGGGCCTTTATTTTTTGCGAAGGTGAAACTCAGATTTTACTTCAATTCTTCATAGGGTCAGACCCCTAGAAAGCAGTAAGAGGTAGCACGAAAGAATGTAATCGACTTGAGGATACCTCTTACGTTCCACAGTTTTGGGTCAGACCCGTCGCAGAACGAAGCAATACGAGCTGCAGCAAGCCAAACAACAACACCAGCCCACTACAGAAACCAGAACAGCGAAGGTGAAACTCAGATTTTACTTGAACTCTGCATAGGGTCAGACCCCTAGAAAGCAGTAAGAGGTAGCACGAAAGAATGCAATCAACTTGAGAATAACTCTTACGTTCCACAGTTTTGGGTCAGACCCGTCGCAGAACGAAGCAATACGAGCTGCAGCAAGCCAAACAACAACACCAGCCCACTACAGAA
>JACNLO010000039.1:33521-36998 GCA_014381555.1 Planctomycetota bacterium
TTGAGAATAACTCTTACGTTCCACAGTTTTGGGTCAGACCCGTCGCAGAACGAAGTTGTGCGAGGCGAGCGAAGCAGGCGTGGCTTTACGCCACGCCGATGCAGCTCAACGAAGCAATACGAGCTGCAGCAAGCCAAACAAGTAAAAGATGAGTTGAACCTGAGCAAAAAAAAAGGCCCGGTGGATTCAAAGAACCACACCGAGCCCTTCCGGGGGCAAAATCGGGATCGCGTCTGCGATATGAGAATTATAACCAATAATTCCAATTAGGCAAGTTATTCATTTTTTTTTATTATTTTCTCGCTACCTTTTTTGGTCCGGACTCAGGATGCTATCCTGCTCACAACGTAACTCTTTCTAAGAAATCAAGGAAATATATATGCTCGTATCTTCATTATGTTCATTAATGCTTGCCACGTCTCTGGTTATGGCAGCTAGCGATTCACAGCAACTCCTCGACCAATATCAAACTCTTAAAAATTCTCTTCTCAACCAGCGTGGATTCGCCGCTGGGGACAAGGAAACCACACGAAAACTTCGAGATTCCATGTCTACATGGAACTCTACTCATGATGATTTTCAGGTTATTGCAGCTGAACTTCAAATGAGTTTATGGCTTGAAGATACTGATTTGTGCAATTCCCTTTTTGAAAGACTTTCCGAATTACAACCAACAAATACTCGTATTGCATTGGCTTGGGCTGAATTCTTGATTTCTCAACAAGAACTAGATTCAATCATTGTCTATGGAGAATTGGCAAATAGATTCCCTGACTCTCCAGAGATTATTATGCTCTGGGCACGTTCGTTAGATGCAAAAAATCAGTTCACAAAAGCAATTTCTACGATCGAAAAATTAAATGAAGATGCTCTAACCTCACCAGCAACTGCCGAATTCTACGCGTCACTCCTTTTTGCAGACAATCGTTTTGAAGATTCAATCGCTGCCCTTGATGCTATTAATTCTTCAGACATAGCATCAGATCCACTGCTCTTGGCGAGAATAAATGCTGCGAAGTCAAAATCACAAGATGGCTTTGACAAGTGGAAAACTGAACTAGAAATTCGTGAAGTTGAAGAAACTGCTTCCGATTTACCCCTTGTAATTATGCAAACTACAAAGGGACCAATTGAGTTAGAGTTGTTTGAGGACCAAGCTCCAAACACTGTAGCGAACTTTATTTCTCTTGCTGACTCTGGTTTTTATGATCGAATTCTTTTCCATCGAGTAATTGACAAATTTATGGCTCAAGGGGGAGACCCGAGCAAACGTAAGAATCCAGAAGATGCTTCAGCTAATGACGGACCAGGCTATTCAATCTCAGATGAGCATACAAGAGAAGATTATAGAAATCATTTTGCTGGATCTATCTCTATGGCAAAAACATCTGCACCAAATTCAGGAGGAAGCCAATTCTTTTTAACCCATTTGCCTACGCCACACCTTGACGGAAAGCATACTGTTTTTGGTCGAATCACATCTGGGCTAGACACCGCTAGGGCTATAGAGAAGGATGATGAAATTATCGCTGTCATGGTAATCAGAAAGCGTGATCACGATTATACTCCTGAAAAAATAGGTGATGAAACAACAACGATTACTCCAAGCCGCAAACCAACTCTCAATTCAACCACTACTAAATAAACATGGCACAAATACCCTCCGAAACAATGCAAGGATATTCCGTCCCCTCAGTACGGCAATTCAGCGTATTCCTTGAGAATAGAGTCGGGCGTCTTTTAGATTTACTGAGACATTTTGATGATGCTTCACATGTCCATGTTGTTGGTCTTAACGTTATTGATTCTTCAGACCACGCTGTCATTCGAATGATTCCTGACAAATCCGACGCCGCGAGAGTATTATTGCGAGAACTTGGAATCGCATTTTCTGAAACTGATGTCATAGTTACAGTTATCGACGACTCACACTCCCTTGCAGATTTATGTTTATACCTTCTTGGAGCAGAACTTAATATTTCATTCATTTACTCACTCATACGACAATCTGCAATTGGCGATTCAACCGTTGCCGTTGCAATTGATGACTTAACTCTTGGCGGGCAGTTGCTGCTTCGAAAAGGATTTAATTTGCTCGGTGAAGCAGATTTAGTTCAATAAACAAAGGTGACAACTTCAACTGAAGAAACAGCATTCACGCTAGCTGCCTGTTCCAAAAATGTTTCCACGGCTTCCCGACCCCGCTCTTCAAAATCAAGCGTCCATTGATTCACATACATTTCAACAAACTCATCAGTGCACGAAAGATCAATTCCTCTGCCCCACTTTGCAGCCCACTGCAATGACTTTTCTCGATTTTCCATAGCGTGCACTATTGACTTGTGAAGGAGCGTCGTAATTTGATTAGTCGCTCCATTTCCAAATCGTGAATCTGTATCACGTTTTATCACATTCCCACCAAGTGGTAGAGGCAGCCCGGTTTTGGCGAGCCACCAAGCACCAAGATCACAAACTTCGTGCAGCCCGTGTTCTTCAAATGTAAGTTGGCCTTCATGAATAACTACACCAGCTCCATATGCGCCAGAACTAACTTGATTCATTATTTCTGTAAAGTGAACGGATTCCCATTGCAATGGTCTATTTGCTGCAAGGATTCGCAGGGTTGCCAATGCGGACGTTCTCTCTCCTGGTACTGCAAATACTGGATTCGATGCAATAAGATCATCCATTGTAATTTTGTGTGAAGCAACTACTTTTGGTCCGTACCCATCGCCCAGTGAAGCGCCGCAAGCTGTGAGATCATAAATATCCGAAACTGTTGGATACTGCGCAATACTAATTGCCGTAATGTCATATTCACCGCGCTCAGCTTTTTGATTTAAAGTTTCGATATCTTCCATTACAAGTTCAAAAGAAAAATCACCAGTATTAAGGGCCGGGCCTGAACCATCAATATCAGCAAGTGGCCACCACATAAAAGCGTCATCAGGATCGGGGCTATGCGCAAGAGTTACAGTATGTTTCATGTATGCAATTCCTTGGAAAGAAGAGCGGTTAATTCTCGTCGAACAATTTTGCCAGTTGGATTACGAGGCAACTCTGGCAAAACAATTATTGTTTTTGGAACTTTAAATGGTGCTATTCTTTCTCTGCACCAGGCACGAACTTGGTGTTCATCAAATGAACCGTCTTCATTCAATTCCACAAATGCAACTGCAACCTCACCCCTAGAATCATCTATACGACCAACAACACCTGCTGCGTGAATGGCTGGGTGATTCGTGAGAACCTCTTCAATCTCTCGCGGAAAAACATTCTCGCCTCCGATGATGAGCATCTCTTTAATTCGTCCAGTGATATACAAGAAACCATCCACGTCCTGATGCCCCATATCGCCTGTTTTAAAATAGCCATCTCGATCAAAAGCAGCGTCAGTCTCTCGAGGCAAGTTGTAATACCCGCTCATTATGTTCGGGCCCTTCATCCGTATTTCCCCATCACAATTTGGTGAAAGAA
>JACNLO010000033.1 GCA_014381555.1 Planctomycetota bacterium
ATTTCCCGTTCGACAATTATTTTTGTACTCATCATAGTACTCCTCTTGTTTGGCAATTCCCAAAACAAACGTTCTAAAGCTTTTAAGAGGCAGAAGACAAAAGACAGGCAAGAAAGGCTGCCGCTTGTCCACTGCCGCCAACATTACTAAAGCGAAAGAAGGAACTGCGGGGTCATGTACAGATTGCTTATTTTCGCAATCCTAGTTTCTTAATTGTGTTTTGATATGCTTCGCGGTTAGTTCGAGCAAGGTACTGAAGCAAGCGATTTCGCTTACCAACCATCAAGATTAAGCCACGACGAGAGTGGTTGTCGTGCTTATGTTCTTTGAGATGTTCGTTTAACTCTTTGATTCGCCCTGTTAATGAAGCAATTTGTACTTCAGGAGAGCCACAATCGCTCTCATGTCGTCTAAAATCTGTGATGTCAGTCATTGTTGTCATTTTTTTCCTCAACTTTTTTGAATCGTCTAGTTTACCAGAATTTACGACCAGTTTCTACCTCGAGAGCCCTTAACCGATGACCATAAAAATACTTATTGCAGACAAACTGGCCCCAGAGGGCGCTACCTTCCTAAAAGCACAGCCAAACGTGGAAGTAATTGAGAATACTGGGCTTACGGGCGACGAACTCGTACAGGCGGTCTCCGCGGCGGATGGCGTAATTGTACGTTCAGCGGTCAAATTACCTGAAGAAATCCTTGATAAATGCTTCAAAAAAACCGAATGCCAGCTACAAGGTATCGCAAGGGCAGGAGTTGGCGTTGATAACATCGACTTGCCAACTGCTACGAAATATGGCGTTGCTGTGATGAATTCAGCTTCTGCTTCGACAATTACAACCGCCGAGCACGCTTTTGCCTTGATGATTTCACTCGCTCGAAATGTGTCAAATTCTAATGCTGTTTTCCGTGGTGGAGGTTGGGATCGCAGTAAATATGTTGGTGTTCAACTTGCGGGTCGAACTCTTGGCATTGTTGGGATGGGACGTATCGGGCAAGCGATTGCTCGAAGAGCATTAGCTTTTGGCATGGAAGTCCTCGGGTTTGACCCATTCATGAAAGAAACTGCCGCCCTTGATGGCCAAGTGCAAATGATGCAATCATTTGATGATCTCATAAAACAAGTTGACATCGTAACATTTCATGTTCCAAGAACGGAAGAAACTACTGGCATGCTCGGTAAAGATCAATTTGCAATTTGCAAAAATGATTTACTTGTCGTGAACGCAGCGCGTGGTGGCATCGTCGATGAAGAAGCACTTATTGAAGCGCTTGATGGTGGCAAATGCGCTGGTGCGGCGATTGATGTGTACATGTCAGAACCCCCTGCTGAAGATCATCCATTCCGTTCACATCCAAAAGTGTTATGTACGCCGCATCTTGGAGCTTCCACTGTTGAGGCGCAAGAAGCAGTTGCAGTGAATGCATGTGCTTCACTTCTAAGATATTTACAGGGTGAGGGCTTAGATAGTGCGGTGAATGCTGGCGGACTTGATCTCGAACTTAACAAGCGTCAGCGTACATACGTAGAACTTGCCCAGCGCATGATTACATTGCTTGGAACCGTTGCAACAATTACAAATACGAAAGAAGTTACGGTTGAACTTCGCGGAAAGGCGACTGCTGGTAAGGCGGACACTATTGCAAGGTACACACTTGTTTCTCTGTTACAACAGATGTGCGATGAACCCGTTTCGATTATTAACGTTTCTGCGATGGCGCGAGAACTTGGTGTAACTGTTTCGACTGTTGTAGGTGCAACCGATGTTGTCGATTCGTTGATTATCAAAACTCAAGGCGAAAACGAACACACTATCGAGGGAACCGTGCACGCTGATGGTTTACCCCGTGTTACCAATATTGAAGGACGACATTTCGACATGGTGCCATCAGGGCACATGATTGCACTCTTTAATAACGATACACCGGGCATGGTTGGTAAAGTTGGTGAGATATTGGGTAATGCAAAGGTAAACATCGACGAGATGGTGATTGGCCACGGAGATAAAGACGGAGTTGCGATGATGATTATTAAGACAAATACTGTCCCAACAGACGATTTGCTTGAACAACTCTCATCCATCGACGGCGTCTCCAAAGTCGCGAGTGCTGAAATCTAACTCAAAATAAACTTTCCCGAGGTATAGTTTGTTTTAAAACTGAGCAAGCCAGTCGCAGATTTTGGTGATGCCTTCTTCAATTTGATCTTCGCTGCATGCAAATGAAAGGCGAATGTGGTCGGGACCACAACCACCAAAGTCAGTACCGGGAACTACCGCAACGCCAGTTTCATCAAGCAATGCCTTTGTGAACTTTACTGAGTCAGTAATCTGTGTTCCTGCTGGTGATGTTTTGCCAAAGTAATTGGATATTTTGGGGAATGCATAAAAAGCTCCTGTAGGTTTAGCGCATTCCACATCTGGCCACTTCTGAATCAGGGCAAACATGAGAGCGGCACGCTTTGCAAAAACCTGTCGCATCGATTCCACTTCTTCGCTCATTTCAAGCGCCACTGGAATCGTTGCGTAACAAAAACTTGTAATCGAGGTGTTTATTTGACTCTGCAATGTATTCATTGCTTTTGCAACATTTTCAGGAGCACAAGCATAGCCAACTCGCCAACCAGTCATTGCATACGCTTTTGACAAACCATTTATCGTAATAACCTGATGCGCAATCTCTGGAATTGAGCCAAGTGAAAAATGTTCGATGTCGCTGTAAATAAGTTTGTCGTAAATTTCATCGCTGAGAATATATATGTCTGGATAACGCTCAAGCATTTTTGCAATTGCTTTCAATTCTTCGGGTGTGTACATCGTCCCGCAAGGATTACTTGGCGTATTAATCATAATTGCTTTTGTGTTTGGTGTAATCGCCGCTTCAATTTCTTCGGGCGTACACTTAAAACCTGTTGACACATCGGTCGGCACATCTACCATTGTCCCACCCGCAAGTTCTATCATTGGTTTGTAACTGACCCAAGCAGGTGTTGGTACAACTACTTCTTGGTTTTTACCTGAATCTAGAATTGACATGAGTGCCAAGTTGATAGACATTTTTGCACCCGAATTGATTGAGATGTTCTTCTGCGTACAATCAATATTGTTTTCCGTGCGTAGTTTGTTTGCAATTGCTTCGCGTGCTTCTGGGGTTCCAGAAGATGGCATGTAATGGGTTGCTCCCGAATTTAGGGAGTCAATTGCTGCTTGAGTAATTTTTTCTGGTGTGTCGAAGTCGGGCTCACCAGCGCCAAACGCGATAACTTCTTTGCCCGCAGCTTTAAGTTCTTTGACTTGAGCGCTAATTGCAAGGGTGATTGAAGGTGGTATTGATTTCGCTCTTTCAGATAGTTCCATAGTTGGCAGGATAGTAGATGTTTGCATGCTTGGTAGAGTACATTAGTCCCCCTTCTGATACTATGCCCACCCATGCATTTTGAAGCACATCAACCAATTATTGACGACCTCGAGGCGCGGATTTTGACGATTCGTGATTCTCTTTGACTACGATGCGAAAGTAGAAAAAAGAGAAAAATTACAAGAAGATATGAATGGATCTGGGTTCTGGGACAACCAAACCGCTGCTCAAAAAGTCATTGATGCATATAAGGTGCTCAAAGCTCAAACAAGTGATTTAGAAGACGTCATTGCTGACTTTGAAGATTCCATGGTCGGGTATGAACTCGCCAAAGAAGCAGATGATGCCGATTTGCTTACCGAGGTCGATGAGCAATTGTTCAAGATGCAAAAACGAATGGACAAGGTCGAAACACAGTCGTTACTAAATGGCAAGCATGATCATCGAAACTGTTTTGTGTCTATTCAATCTCGCGATGGTGGAACCGAGGCGGACGATTGGGCTTCGATGCTTGACCGAATGTACAAGAACTACTGGGAAAACATGCACTTCAAAGTAGAAGAAGTAAGCACAACGCACGGAACCGAAGTTGGCATTAGTGAAGTGACGTATCTCATAAAAGGGGCGATGGCATACGGCTACATGAGTTGCGAACGTGGAACGCATCGACTTGCTCGAGTTTCTCCCTTCAATGCACAGGGCAAACGGCAAACGAGTTTTGCAACTGTCGATGTAATCCCAGAGTTTGATGAAAACGATGTAGAGATTGACGAAAAGGATGTGGACTTCACATTTTTCGCACGTTCGTCAGGTCCTGGTGGCCAAAACGTAAACAAGGTTGCATCGGCTGTCAGAATTGTGCATAAGCCGACAGGTATTATGATTGTGAGTTCCACCCACAAAGCCGCGCTCCAAAACCGAAAGCAAGCGATGCGCATTCTTCAAGCCAAGTTAGAACAACTTGAAGAAGAACGCCGCCAAGCAGAACTAGATCAAGCGACTGGTGGTGCAGTTGATCAGGGTTGGGGTACACAAATTCGCAGTTATGTTATTTACGACAACCGCGTAAAAGATCACCGCACAAACCACGAGGTGGGGAACCCACAAACTGTTTTGGACGGAGCGCTCGAAGGTTTTGTCGATGCTGAATTGAAACGGCGACGCTCAGCGAAAGGATAATTCGCACTCAAATTGACAGTATCGGGACTGGCACAAGTGCTGCTTCGTAGCACTAAGATGCCTGTCCCCCATATGTTAATGGGGACAGGTTCAGGGGGACTGTCCCCACAAAAACAGGCAATAAAGCGGCCTAGTGCCTTCCAATCGCAGTTTCCATGGGGACAGGTTCAGGGGGACTGTCCCCAAAGTTCCATGGGGACAGGTTCAGGGGGACTGTCCCCAATTAGTTTGGGGATTGGCTCGTCGCATATACACATGCGACATATCGTTCATCGTGAACTCTTCGCCGAAAATTTCGAAACCATTTTTTAGATAAAAATCAGCAACGTTTTTGCGTGCGGTACACCATACTCGTTCGTCAACCATCGCAAGAAGAGCAGCTATTAACTCTTGGCCAACTCCATGACCGCGTAATTCCTCTTTTACTGCCATGCCTCTCAATCGCCATTGGCACCCATTTTTTTCTTCAGGCAGCAACGAAACAACTGCAATAATTTCGCCATCTTGTTTTATTGCGAGGTGAATTGTTTGTGGATTATCGTCTGCATCGAATGTCCAGTTAGCTTTGGGTTGTCCTGGTCGTAATATCGATTCCCGCAACCCATAACAGTCTTTAGCTGTGACTCGCTCGATTAGCATCCTTTCAATCGAACAACTCTGCACGATGGCAAATTACACCAAACTGTTTGCTGTTCGCCTTTTTTGTTTTGATAACGATTATTAATATCGATTGTGCGTTGTTTTGTTTCTTTTCGAATCGAAGGAAAACCAAACACTTTCTTGAATGTCCGCATGCCTAGATATTCAAAGTACGCAAGTTCGCCACCATGACGCAGGTGTTTGAACATTACATCGAACAAGTCCTGCACAAGTTCCAATGGAAAATTGTTGAATGGCAATCCGCAAATAATTGCGTCAAACTCACCTTCAAGTCCGGCTTCTTCGATGGGTGCATTGTGCAACACGACTTCGATGCCTGGATGTTCTTTGCGAAAAGATTGCAAGAGATTCGTTTCAACAGCATCGCAAAAGTTGGGACATAGTTCAACGATGTGAAACTGGTCGCCAGCATCTAGTTTTGACAAAATCTCTTTTGTGAACGCGCCTGTACCACAACCTACTTCCAAAATACGCTTGTTTGAAGTGTCTGGAATAGATTGCACAATTGTTCTCGCTAAAAAACGAGACGACGGTGCCACCGCACCGGTTGAGCGGTAGTGCTTAATTGCTTGAATTAAAAAACGGATTACTTGCTCGCTTGAGCAGTTGATTTTTCTTCAGCCATCTTCACAAGTTGATCGAATGCTTTTGGGTCTTCGATTGCCATTTGGCTAAGCATCTTGCGATTGAGAAGAATACCTGCGTTCGACAAACCGTTGATGAATCGGCTGTAGCGTGTGCCACGCATGCGACATGCTGCAGTGATTCGAGTAATCCAAATTCGTCGGAAGTCACGGCGTCGTGCTCGGCGATCACGGTAAGCAAATTGACCTGCACGTGTAAGTGCAACTTTTGCCTGTTGTTTATGACGGCTTTTTGTTCCCCAGTAACCGCGAGCGGCTTTCAATAATCTTTTTCGTGCCTTGGTTCTAGCGGCACCTTTTCGTACGCGTGGCATGTGTTGCCTCCTTTTTTCGTCTAGTCGGGGATTCAACCTTGTGTTGAATACTTCGGCCCGCTACACAGATCGTCTCTCGAGTTTGTTACTTGCTTGGCTTCAACCGCATTTTGAGCATTGCTCCAATACGCTTGATGTCTGACTTACCAACATAATTTGGCGAACTGTACGAACGCATCAATTTGCCAGATTTATGACTTCGAAGGTGACCGCCAAAAGCACGGCGAACTTTGACCTTCCCCTTCGCGGTAACGCGAATTCGTTTCAATAAACCTTTATGTGACTTTAACTTTGACATTTCATAACTCCAATCGAGCCAAGTAGTGTAGCAGAAATAGCAGTGAATTGCCCACACTGATCAACAGGGGTTAATGTGTTAAGAAAATGTCAAAACCGCGGTTTTTCCCATCAAGAATCCAAATTAAATCTCCACCAAAAATGGGCGCGGGTACAGAGCCAATGGAACCATCATCTCGAAGATGGTTTTGCCCCAATTGGCCATGAGCAGGTGATGGTGTAAGAGGATCATATTGTTGATTTGTAAGCAACTTATGAAGAATTGGGTTCTGGTCACTCATGATAATGAGTACGTTGCGGTTGTCGTGCATTGCATCCCACATTGCAGAGGATTGTGTTTGATAACTAAAGCCGCGTCCCTCACCGCCATGACCGGGACAATTCAAGTGGTTGTGATCACAGTACCCTTCAACCGCAAGTTTTTGGGCATCTGTTCTTTCGGGTGTTATCCCTCCAAAAAGCGACGTTACTTGGGATGCTTCTTCAGTTGGAGTGTTACCGTTGTGATCTTGTGCATAATTGAATAACCCATGACCAACCATTGCCATATTAGTTCCACATTGGTTGGCAATCGATTTGCTACGAACGCTCTGGCTAATAAATGCAAACACAGAAACCGCAACCAAAATTACTGCGGCAACACTGATTAAATCAGGCATGCGAATTCGGAAACCACGTTTTGTGGTTTCAAGTTCAGGGGTGTGTACTTGCATACGTGTTTCACGCTGTGATTCATATCGATCAATCCGAGCAAGAGTTGCATCGACAAGTGTGCCAGATGCGTCTTCAACCGGATATGTATCCAGAAGACCAAGCATCTTGAGAATGTTACTTGCACGTTGCTGATCTTCAGGTGTGAGATATTCAAGTTGGTCAATTTCAAAACCAACATCGACAAGTTGATCAAGAATTTCTGCATCTTCCTTGCTTAGTTTCAGATGATCAAAACCTCGGGTCATTCCATTACCTCGCTATTCACTGTTTGCCATGCTTGGCTAAATGCTGCAACAGCAGAGTGCAACCTGCTCTTGAC
>JACNLO010000052.1 GCA_014381555.1 Planctomycetota bacterium
TTTTGGGAAACCGCTGAGCCAATAAAACCTGCTGAGCCTGTTACTAGTATTTTCATTGTGACTTCTCTTGTACCCTGGTTTTATTAAAATACATAACGAATGTGCATAATAGTATCAGCATTGCAAGCGGGCGACCACTTGATTGGCTGTTTTCGAAGAAAGTAACGGTTGCCCAAAAAAGGGTCAACGCCAAACAAATATGGTAAATCGTGCCACCATAATTCCCCACTATCTGTTTTGACTTTAGTGCCAATGAACAAAATATTAACAAAAAAAGTAGTAGCCCAACAACACCCTCTTCGTAAAGGATTTGAATGTATGAGTTATGTATATGCTCGGTTGTTTTCTTGAATTTCGGCGCATCTTCTGAAAAATCGATAGACGCAACGCTGCCCAACCCGTGCCCAAAAACTCCGTGTGCTACTGCTGGTTCATCAAACGACTGACTAAGGGTTTTGGACAACCAATGAAGCCGCATAATCGTTGAGTTGTTTGATTGGATGTTTCCGTTGTAATACTCTTGCACTCCCTGAATGGCACGCTCAACTTTCAAGGTAACCATGTCACGTGCTGCAAACCATGTAGACGTTGTTACAACGAGAACAACAACTACTGCTAAAAACATTTGTTTGATAGTTATTTTTTTTTGAATGATGGCATAAATACCAAACAGAGAAACTGATAATACATAACCTACTGTGACGGCCAAACTGGCGGTTACAAACATTCCAGATGTGGCCAAGGCGAAAAAGAATATTGCTTTTATTCTGTGTTTTTTGCCGTTGAAAATTATTCCCAGCCAAGATAGAGAAGCAAACCCCATAAACATCGCCAACTTACCAGAATGTTTCTCAAAACCCCTAAAATAACGAATGTCCAAACTTGAGAGCCAGTTTTCAATACCAAATATTGTGGCTATTAGTTCACTAAGTTGCAATATGTTTTGGAGCAAAACTCCAGCCAAAAATGCTACTAATAAATAATTCCAGTGTCTCATAACAGGCCAAAGCACTACAGGCAACAACACCATCCTCAATGCTTTTGCGTGATCTAATCCAACCAACTTATCTGATGACCATAAGATTGTGACAACCGACCACCCTGCCCAAGCAATTAAAAACATGAAGATTTTGGAGTTTAGGGCTGGTGTAATAGTGCGCCAGGTTGATGGCAGCCTTAGAACAGCATAGCCAATTAAGATTGCACTCGCTACTGCTGATGGGACTGTGTCTATAGGCAAACAAAACATAAAAATGCATGCAAATATTGTGTGAATTTTGTCGCCAACGGGATCGCGTTTGTAGCCATACGCAAGAAGTTCCTGAACACGGTCATTTTCTTGTTCATCACCAACTTTCGGCGGTGGCCAGCATTTTGGTTTTGGAATGTCTACAAATAAACCCACTAACACAATTATACCTCACCATGCTTATATACATCGCCACGCTTAATAACCCCCACCTTTTTTTCTCGTAGCTGGAGCAAGCCGACGCTGATGATACGCGTGGCAACGGGGTGCAATAACTTCATGTGGCAACGGGGTGCAATAACTTCATTAAGTCTTAATTCTCATGTGGGATCAAAACGACGCTGATGCCTCCTAATGGTCTTCTGTGGACACATTGATTATCCTTTTCTAAAAGAAACTAAGATTAGCTTTGGGTTTCTTGCCAGTTTGAGGTACCCTGTTGGAATGAAAATCTTACTTATTTCTTGTTTCGCCATTATTTGTGGCTGTCATACATCGAAAACAATTCAACAAGCAGGTCCCACTGGTCCTAGACCAAACGCTAAAACATGGGTTACCCCAAAAAATATCCCGACAATAAATCTCTCGAAAGATAATGTCCCCGACTTTTGGACCTCAACCCCAACTATTATTGACACAAATTCGTTTGCCGACAAACATCAACTTAAAGGTCCAGTTGCTGGTCCACACACTCGACCAGCAACATTCTTGCCAACACACAAAAAACCTCACTTTGAGGAAAACGGTCCACCAAATGCGCTGCACGCTGGTATCGGTAACTCTCCAACTATTGTGCATGACGATGGTGGATTTAACGCAATTGCTCAAACCCCATGGTCACCGCCTGACCCAAGTTTAGCTGTTGGACCTAACCATGTAGTTGTGACAGTTAATATGGCAATCGCTTTTTATGACAAGGATGGCAACGAAGAGTTTTCTTCTTACCTTGACAGCACTGGATCGCCCGGCTTCTTTGAAGACATTGGTTGTGGGGATTTTACGTTCGACCCAAAATGTTTTTACGACCCACACGCTGAGCGGTTCGTTGTGCTTGCTTTGGAACAATATGGAACTAGTGAATCCTGGATTACCATGGCGGTAAGTGATGACAGTGACCCAAACGGTATTTGGTATAAGTATCGAACTTGGTCGGTTATCGCTGATGGAAGTAACAATTACTGGGTGGATTATCCGGGCTTTGGATTCGATGATGGATATTACTATGTCACAGGTAATTTATTTGAACTAACAAATTGGGGTTGGGGCGGGGTTTTATATCGCGTCTTTGATAAAACACCAATGCTTGTGGGAGACCCTGTTGTTATCGCTGATGTACGTAAGGCGGGGCACGCAGGCATGCAGGGAGCACAACATTACGGTGACGCCCCATCTGCTTTTTTTGTCGGACGAAGAAATAGTACCGAATTACGTCTCGCACACATCAACGATCCATCCAATCCTTCGGTTGTTAGTGAGTTTGTAGCTGTGCCATACCATAGTACTCCGGTTGGCGGTGTTACAAACCCGGGTGGTACGATTAGCGCACTTGACGGTCGAATCATGAATGCACATTATCGCGATGGAAGTTTGTGGACTGCGCATGGAATTGATGGTAATGGCGTTGATGCTGTTGGACGTTGGTACGAAATAGATTTAGCAAACTGGCCAACCACTTCTCCATCCCTAGTGCAAAGCGGTGATTCTTCTGTACCTGGAATGTCTAGTTTCTTCCCTGCAATTGCACAAAATAAACGCGGCGAAGTGGTGATGGTTGTTGCAACAGCTAACAGTTCAACTAACCCAACGCTCCAAATCGTTGGAAGAAAACAGGGAGACGATTTGGGTTTAATGGGTTTTCCAACCCAGGTCGCTACGGGTCAGTCTGGGGCTGATGGTCGCTGGGGTGATTACTTTGATATGACTGTGGATCCCAACAACGATGTTGTGTTTTGGTATGTCGGTGAAATACAAAACAACTCTGGTTGGCAAACCTATGTAGGAAGCGCAACCATTACATGTGTTGAAGACTTGGACGCAAATGGTGTTGTAGATGTGACAGATTTACTCTCGCTCGTAGCTGAGTGGGGAACAAACAGTGTTGGTGCAGAAATAGCTGCACCATACGATGTCATCGATGTTTCTGACATTCTCGCGGTGGTCGCAACACTTGGATATTGTCCATAACTACCGATAAACCACTCTGTGAATATGTAGAGAAAACCCACAGTACACACACACAAAGAGCCGATTAACTCGCTGAGAATGCGTTTTTTTCGTGAATTTTGATTGTGAGGACAGTTATGTTGAAGTTTTTAATTGCAAGCGTAGGTTTTGGCTTGGTATCTGGGTTTGCCTTTGCGGAACCTATTGATTTTATTCAGGCAACCACCCTGTCCTGGACAAGTGATGGTCCAACAACCCGTAACGCTCCTGTTGCACAAAATGCAACACCAGATACCGGCACCGCCACTGACACTAGCGCTACCGCGCCTGTTGTCGGAGAAGACCGAATCACGCTTGGTGATTCTGGTGACAACAGTTGGTACATCATGCCAAATGCTGGGCTAAACCTTCTTGGTGACTTCAATGATAATAATCTTGAAATAACCTATGACACCGGATACACCGTTGGCTTATCAATCGGAAAAGAAATCAACCCGGGTTTTCGAATGCAGCTTGATATTGCACACATGAAAAACGATCTTGATTCTATTTTTATTACTCTTGCAGGTGGCGTAAGTGTTGATACTGATGGAGCCGAAATCACACAAACCTCTTTTGTGTTAAATGCTATTTGGGAACCACGTAGTCACGACCGACTCTTCCCACATTTTGGTCTTGGTGTGGGCGCTATCAAGGGAGATTATTCGGTTGCGCAACTTCCAATTGGTTTTTCGGACTTACTTGATATTAGTTGGGCGTTTGCGTTGCAAGTAAAAGCTGGTTTCACTTTTGAAATATCACACTCAAGCGAATTAACTGTTGGGTATCAGTTCCTTCACGCACACTATGATTCTGATTTAGATCTCAATAACAATCTTGTAACTCTTGGTATGGAATTTCGGTTTTAAGTTTTAGGAATGATTATGAAAACTATTATTGCTTTTTGTGTTGGTGTTTTCGCCCTTTCTAGTTTTTCGTTCGCTGATGAAACTTCGGGTGAGTATGACACGTCACTGTTGTTTAATACCCAAGATCAAATTCCGGTAGATGGTGGAAGTGGCGGTTGGTATTTCACTCCACACTTCGGCTATAACCTTATTTCAAATACTGCCACCGAGGGATTTAATATTAAATTTGACGATGGAATTTCTTTTGGTGTTGGGTTTGGTGTTGAAATTAAACCAGATATTGCCTTCGAGATTGATCTCGCGTACATCCGAAACGATGTCGACACCATTACAGATGGTAGCGGAGTTGGCTCTGAACCAGATATTGAATACACGCAAATTCCTTTGATGTTTAACTTAATATGGTCGCCTTCTCATCAACCAGATGTTAAACCTTTTTTGGGTGTTGGTATCGGGGTTACTCGGGGTGAATATGAATCAAACGCGTTCATAAGTAGCGACGCACGTTGGGCCTTCGCTGGACAAATCCGAGCTGGGGTTAAGATTGATTTGTCTACTACAAGTAGTTTCTCGATCGGATATCAGTTCATGCTTGCGCAGTACAGCGACAATATTGATAACCACACCGTTGGAATTGGCTTGCAATTTAGTTTCTGACAAAATCCAACCCGTGTTTTCGGGTTTCTGGGACTGAATAACAGATTCATCACCAGACTGATTGGCATCGCTCCGTTTCGAGGGTAGTATGCGCGTAACGTAGGAGTGCAGACGCATGGATAGGCGAAAGCAGTGGATGGCATTTCGAGGAAGGTTGTTCATTATTGTTGGTGTGACATCGCTTTTGATTGCAATGTTTTTGCCAAACAGGGTTCCAGATCCACTTTTGCCACTTATTGTTGTTTTTGGTGTGGGTTTTGTTTCTTTGGCTATTCCATGGCGAATATGGCGAAAACTACCTTCGTTGTTTCACCGAGATGATATGTGGCAGTAATTATTTCTCTTTCTTATCGCCACCTAGAAGATCTCCGATGCCACCAAGAATACCGTCGACTGCTTTGCCCGCAGTGTCAGTTACGCCCTGAATTGCATTACCAATCCCAAGTTGTTTAAAGACGGGCAATTCGTTTATCAATCCGGTCACCTGTGAGAATGCAATTTTTGAAAAACCTTGAACTGGATTTTCTGCAATGTGCTTCATTATGGCCTGAGTTACCGCGGTTGTTATGGCTTCGGTCACAATTTCAGCATCACCATCTGTGCCAACGTCGTTAATCACTATTTCTTTAATGTGCGCAGTAACGTCGCCTGAATCTAAAACAGTAAACTTCCCGTTAGCTATAACTGTAATGTCACGAATTGTGAAGGTTTTAATGTTAAACGGTGGCTCTGGGTGTGACCCTTGTGGGGATTCGTCTTCAGAAATAGTGTTAACAAGTGTTTCTATGTTGGATTTTCCAGAGTCTTGCTGCAAATGAAGTACGACCCCCTCAACCAGTACGGTTGGAATTATTACTTCCTTGTCGAAAAGTTGAAGGATGCTGAACTCTACTTCTGCATTGTCAACACTCAGAATGTTGGGTGTTTTGTCCGAGTTGAATGGTTCTGGATTTGCGATAGTTAAACCCTTGAGTCCAGAGTTTTTTCCAAAAAACCCAACATGAACATTGTTCATTCGGACAGATACCCCGAGTCCCTCTGAACCCTTGGATTGAATAACTGATTGAGCAACCCCGTCTAGTACAAAGATGCCAACTATTGACAAAACGATGCACACAATAATCGTAATTAATACGCCGTTAATGATTTTCTTTTTCATTTGCGTATGGTAAACGTATCTCCGTATTGCGTCATCAGTTGCGAATATGTGGAATTCGAATAACTGAAATTCGGACGTTTACTCGCCGAAGCGGGTTTCGATACATTTCATAATGGAACCCAAGCCTTCTTCAGCAATTTCATAATAAATCATTCGACCGTTTCGTTTTCCAACAAGAAGCCCGCGGTCACGCATCTTTCCGAGATGCTCCGATGCTGATGATGGTGGAATTGCACAGGCCTCTGCAAGTTCGCCAACGGTGTAACTTCCGCCAAGTAGCATCTGAATCATACGAAGTCTGTGCGGATGGGCGACCGTACGTAAACATCCCGCCGCATGTCCAAGCGCCTCCATTCCAAGCAGGCTTGTCTTTGTTTGTGTCATATATCTATTGTATCGACACCTCTCGACATGTCAAACATGAGGTGGTAATTGGGGGGTAATTGGGGGACAGTCCCCAGGGGACTGTCCCCCAGCAAAACACTGAATTTGATACAGAAACACACGTTCTTTACCTGATATTTGGGGACAGTCCCCTGGGGACTGTCCCCAAATAGTGAAACTCCCCGTTCCGTTTGACGACTGGGATTTTTAAATAAACTATCCCGCGGATTGTTTTTTTTTTGAGTAAATGGGCTTGGAGGGACTCGAACCCTCATGAGGTATTATCCTCGGGGGATTTTAAGTCCCCTGCGTCTGCCAATTCCGCCACAAGCCCAGACGTGAGCCACGTAGTTTACATGAAACGCTTAGTGCCCACCACACCCACATCCCCCGACTCCCCCGCCTCCACCACCACCACAACATCCACCACCCGGATTGCCGCCTGAACCACCCCGTGGTTCGCCTCCCCCTTTTGGAATCAGAGATGATATTGCTGAAAGTTGGCGGATAACTGGTGAGCCCTTTGGAGTCTCCCCAACTTCTAATTCCGCCAGCTTGCAAACCTCGCCCCACGTTTCAAGTTCGCTGCTCATAGAGTGGATAACTTCGACGGTCTTTCCGTTCGCTTCACAATAGTATTCATAAGTAGGCATGGACATATTCTACTGCCAGTTCCAGCGGAAAACACACTTTCACGAGGGATTTCGACATTACTGTCACTAGAAATTAGTGAAATTGTTTTTAGAAGAAGAAGTCGAGAGTTTTGTAGAAAATTATTGCAAGGATTCCACCGGCGGGAATCGTGATAACCCAACTGATTGCGATATCACGAACGGTAGACATGTTTATAGCGCCAATACCACGAGCCAAGCCAACGCCAAGTACGGCGCCGACCAATGTATGTGTCGTTGAAATCGGAAGTGCTAATTTTGACGCAATAACGATTGTCGTCGCAGCACCAAACTCTGCACAAAAACCACGGGAAGGTGTAAGTTCAGTAATTTTCTTGCCAACCGTTTCCATTACTCGCCATCCGTACGTTGCAAGACCAATCACAATTCCCACACCGCCAAGAGCTAGTGCCCACATTGGAACAACTGAAGTCGCGGCAACAGCGCCCTCTCGAATGGTTTGCACCGCAGCAGAAAGAGGACCAATTGCATTCGCCACATCGTTTGCTCCATGGGCAAACGCAACAAAACACGCGGTTAAGATTTGTAAAAAGATAAAGATTCGTTCTACTTGACGAAACTCAGTATTTGCCGAACCAAGATTCGCTCGTTTGGAAGAAGTGTCGGTTAACGCACGCGTTTCTTTCATCACAGCATCAATCGAACCCTGTTCGTCTGGATCTGCTGCCTGCCTTGCTCTTGCCAAATGTTTTAATGCTCGCTCCATTGCTCGCACTGTGTAGAGTTCTCTAGCTTGCCGCTGCTCTTCGAGAGAGTCGTCTGTCTTGTATCGTTTCAATAAAAAGACAGAAATGAAAGCGCCCGCTAAACCAACAATACTCGCAACGCCAAGAGCTGATGGAAGCGAAAGGTCAAGGTGTAGATGTTTTAACCCCTTAAATACCATCACTAATGTCATGATGCCAAGAACAATAAAGACCATGTACGGCGTAAACTTACGCACCGCCCTTACGGGATCTGCCCTGTAAAACACTCGGTGTAAAACAATTTGGAAAATAATGAAGCTTATTGTGCCGCTCATCAGTGGAGACACCACCCAACTTGCGGCGATTTTCCCAACCCCGGCCCACTCAACTGCGGACAGTCCGCCATACACAACACCAAAACCAACAATTGCACCAACTATTGAATGTGTTGTTGAAACAGGCCAACCAAAGTAAGAAGCAAACTGTAGCCAAAAACCTGCGGCTAACAAAGCGGACAACATGCCAAGCACAAAGGCTTGTGGGTCCCCCGCAAACAAGACGGGGTCAACAATTCCTTTTCTCACAGTATCAGAAACATGTGAACCAACAAAAAACGCTCCGGCAAACTCTAGAATTGCTGCGAGAATAACAGCGCGTTTAAACGTAAGTGCTCCAGAACCAACGCTTGTTCCCATTGCGTTTGCAACATCGTTTGCTCCAATGTTCCACGCCATGTAAAAGCCAAACAAGATTGCTAAAATAATTAGTGCTGTTGTGTATTCCATCGATTCTTGGTTCTCTTATTTCAGCGTCAACAACATCCGAATACGATTTGCTAGTTTTTCTGAATAATTGCTAATTCCGGCTATCTCGTGTAATAATCGTTGCCACACGAAGAAATCTCCAACAGTTAACTCGTCCTCGTGATCAAGAACATTCTTCATGAGCTTGCGTTGCATGATGTCGCACTCGTGTTCAGCGATTGCAACGCCTTCAATCATGTCGTTTACTCTGTTTGCTTCAGCGCCACCAAAACCGGATTCGATTAACGAGTCGAGCTCCCTCATAACTTCTTTAAGTTTATGGAATGCTTTTAAATTTCCATCAATATAATTTTTAAGTGGTTCAGATAATGTTTCCAACACCTTTACTGGTCGGATACTCATAAGAACGGCAATATCTTCGCCCTTGTCAGCTATTGAATCCTGCAAACTTAAAATTTCTAAAAGTTGCCCTCGGTCGATTGCCATAAACAGCCCACGGGGTAGGTTGTTACGAATGTCGTTCTTAACTAGGTCGGCTTTGTGTTCAAGTTTTGAAATCGCACGAGCTTTTTTACTAATGTTTGATGTGTCACCACCGAGAATATCTTCAAGTAATGTTATAGCGGCCTCAACACAATCGGATATTTTGTCTAAATGAAGTTGAAGCGGAACAAAGGGTGAGCGGCCAAACAATCTAGCCATTGCGTTTACGGGCATGGGTTATCTCCAATAATGCCACGCACTATACCCGCCATTGTGTAGTTTATGGCTTTGCTGGAATCTGTATTTCGAAGGTGGAGCCGACCCCAACTTCGCTCTGAACCGTGACCTTACCTCCATGGCTCTTGGCAACATGTTTAACAATTGCAAGACCCAGACCTGTTCCACCAGTTCCCCTACTTCGACCCTTGTCCACCCTGAAAAACCGCTCGAATATTCGGTCTTGAAGATCTTTTGGGATACCAATTCCATAATCAACAACAGATACAGAAATAGCACCCTCTCTTCGACTGCCCCTCAGTTCCACTGTGCCACCATCTGGGCCATATCGAATAGCGTTTTGTACAAGATTCTCGACCGCTTGTTCAAGAAGTTGTGGTGAAGCATGAATGGTTAACTCGTCTTCACATTCAATTGAAATGGTTCCATTCACTTTCTCCAACTCCCTTTCGCAAGTTGATGCCACTCTCTCAAGTAGTTCTTTAACTACTACAGATTCTGTTACCGTTTGTAATTCTTCTTCGAGTCGAGCAAGTGATAACAGGTCCTCGATAATCGTCTCTAGTCGCGTGGTGTTTCTTAACACAATTGCAAGTGACTCTTTTGTAGTCGCTTCACAATCAATCGTGTCAATAAGGGTTTCTACATATCCCCTTATTGCAGTAATTGGGGTTCGGAGTTCATGCGAAACATTGGCGGAAAAGTCGCTGCGAATACCTTCAAGTCGTTTCAGGGTTGTTACATCGTCGAGTAGTACAAGATAACCAACCAAGTCGTCTTGGTTGTCTCCAAGTGGTTGCACACTTGCAATTACCTCCCTGCTACTTCCGTCTGGGTTAAAAATAACTAATTCAAATCTTCTTGTAGCGTCACCAAGAGAGACACTCTCAATATATCCAGAAAGGTCAACATCACGAATAAACTCCTCTAGTGCCCTCCCGCGCGGGTCAACAGATTTGGGAACGGTTAATATTTTTGTTGTGGCCTTGTTAAATGAAAGGATGTTTTTGTTGGAATCAAGTGCGATAACTCCAGTTGGCATCGACCCGAGAATTGAATCCTGTTCTTTTTTGCTGTTTTCTGCATTGTCAACCAGTGTTCCAAGGCGTGTGCCCATGGTGTTCAAGCTCTGGGCGAGTTGCTGAAATTCGTTTGTGCTCTGGGTTTCGATTCGGTGTTCTAAATCACCACTGGCAAAACGTTCTGCTCCAGAAACAAGAGTGTTAATGTTACTTGTGACAATTCGTGAAATTACTAGGGTAGTTCCAATAGTAATTAGAAGCAAAAGCGAACCAACAATTATGACTAATTCTATTGTTTTTGTAATTTCTTCTTGGACGCGCGAAGTGTCCATCGATGTTCGAATGAACCCAATGTTAGGAAGATGCTTTGCAAAATACATCATCTCCACACCTAAGGTACGGCTTCTGTGAGTTGCCCAGCCTTGGTCACCGTCCCTAAGAGCTAGTTGTACCTCTTCTCGTTGAAGATGGTTTTCCATTTCTGATGGAACACCCATGCTGTCGGCAACAACCACTCCACCTTTGTCTATAACGGTAACTCTAAAATAATCCGAACCACCAAACTGTTTCTTAATAATTTCATCAACCTGTTTAGTTACTCCATATTCTTCTATATCAGCAAGAACAATTGGAACGAGTTTGGAAAGTGTGTCTATTGTTTGATTTTGGTGCATCGTCTCTATGCGACCAATAAAAAATACGCCAACAATAAAAACGGTGATTGTTTGTGCGACAATCAAAGAAAGAGATAGTTGCCACAAAAATGTGCGGGGAATTACTCGCATTGATTATCTGCCTCGTTTAAGCGATACCCAACACCGCGCACTGTTTCAACCACCGACGCGAGTGTTCCAAGTTTTTTTCTAAGCGACGTAACGTGCACGTCAATTGTTCGGCTTGGAAAACCAGATGATTCCCCGTGAGTTGATTGGGCAATCTGTTCCCGTGTCCTAACAAAGCCGGGACGACGTGCCAAATAGTACAAAATCCCATATTCTGTTGTTGTCAAATGTGTAACACTTCCATCACACACAACCTTGTGCTTGTCGTTGTCAATTACTAAATCACCGCCAAAGAGTGAAATTATATTGTTTGTGCTTTTGGATTCTTGTCTGCGAAGTACTGCGCGTACTCGGGCAAGCAAAACTTTTGGACTAAATGGTTTTGTGACATAATCGGTTGCTCCAAGTTCAAGCCCCGAAACAATATCTGACTCATCTCCAAGGGCTGAAACAACAATGATTGGAATATCACTTGTATCACTTTGTGCTTTTAGTTTTTTACAAATGTCCAAACCAGACATATCTGGCAACATAAGATCTAGCAAAATAAGGACTGGTTTTGTTTTTTTAATTGACAAGAATGCCGACTTGCCATCACCTGCAATTTCTGCATCAAAGTTTGCGCGCTGAAGATTCGTTTTCTGTAACGCCGCGATTTCTGGCTCGTCTTCAATGATTAGTATTTGTTTGCTTGCCATTTGTTTGATTAAGAGTGTCGAGTGTTTTCGCCCTCAACGGCGAATATAACATCTTCTGCAATATTTGTTGCCATATCTGCAATTCGTTCTATTTTTGATGCAATTGTTATCAAACTGATTGACGTTGCTGTTAACTTTGCTGCGTTTTGCTGTGCCCAAAAAAGTACTTTTCGGCGCAAATCGTCCACTTCATCGTCTGCCTCTCTAACCTTCCTTGCAAGAATGGTGTCGTCATGGGCGAGTGATTCTATTGCATTGTGAATCATCTTAATGGTTGCTTTCATCATTTCTGGAACCGATTCTGGCACAGTGAACGACTCTTGAGCTTTTGTTATTTTTGAGCCACGTTTTGCTATACCTACAGCCAAATCCGCAATTCGTTCAAGACTTGTATTTATACGCATAACCGAAATAACAAAACGCAAATCAGAAGCAACTGGATGATCAAGTGCAAGTATTTCAAGGCACTCTGCTTCAATATCGAGTTCCATGTCGTTAATTTGTTCTTCATCAACCCGAACTTCTTTGCCAATAGTTCGGTCCTGCTCAACTATCGACTGGAATGCTCTTGTGATCTGTTGCTCAACCCGACCGCCCATTAGTAAAATGCTTTTTCTTAATCCGTTAATGTCTTTTGTGGTTTTTTGTTGCATTGTTTATCCAAACCGACCACTGATGTAGTCCTCTGTTTTCTTTTCTTTTGGGTTAGTAAATATTGTTTTTGTGTCGTTGGTTTCGATAACTTCACCATCACAGAAAAATGCTGTCTGTGAAGATACCCTTGACGCTTGTTGCATATTGTGTGTCACAATCACGATGGTGTATTCTTTTTGGAGCCGCAAAATCAATTCTTCAATTTTAGCCGTTGCCCCTGGGTCAAGTGCTGAAGCGGGTTCGTCCATAAGCAAAACCTCTGGTTCAACTGCAAGTGCGCGTGCTATACAAAGTCGTTGTTGCTGACCGCCCGAGAGGCCCATTGCTGACTTTTTTAGGCGGTCTTTTACTTCGTCCCAAAGTGCGGCGTGCCTCAAACTGTTTTCAACAATTTCATCAAGTTCGGGTTTTGGGATTTTGTAATGTAGTTTTGGACCAAACGCCACATTGTCATAAATGGATTTGGGAAAAGGATTTGGTTTTTGAAAAACCATTCCAACTCTTCTTCGAAGGTCAACAACATCAATTTGTTTTTGTAGAACGTTTTCACCATCTAGTTCAAGGTGTCCATCAGCTCTTGCTCCATCAACCATGTCGTTCATCCTATTTACCCAACGCAAAAAGGTTGACTTTCCACAACCAGACGGACCAATGAGTGCTGTAACACTATTTCTCGGTACTTCAAGATGAATATCAAGAAGTGCTTGGAATTCACCATACCAAGCACAAAAATCTCGAACGCTTAAAACTGATTCTTGTTTCACTGTACTCAATTCCTTTGGTATCTATATCTGATAAACGCAGCCACTCCGTTAAAGGCAAGCAAGACAGCAAGCAACACAATAATTGCAGATGCTGCAACGGCATGAAATTCTTCTTGGGGGCGACCAGCCCAGTTATAAATTTGTAGTGGCATCGCCGTAAAATCATCAAAGACGTTTGCAGGAACAAAACGGATAAACAAAAAACCGCCGATGACAAGAATTGGCGCCGCTTCACCAATTGCTCTACTTGTTGATAAAATTGCGCCGGTTAATATTCCTGGCGCAGACCTTGGTAACACAACTTTGCGAACGGTCTCCCACCTAGTTGCCCCCATTGCCAACGATGCCTCCCGAAGAGAACTAGGAACTGCACGAACTGCCTCTCTGGTGCTGACTATGACAATCGGCAAAACAACTAACGCAAGCGTTAAACCGCCGACCAAAACGCTGCTCCCAAATGGCAAACGGAAGTACCAGAAAGAAATTGGATCTCCAATTTCTACAAGTGGATTATTCATGGTTCCAAAAAGCCCAAGCATTCTTGCAAAAACTGTCAAACCAATAATTCCATAAACAATAGATGGAACGCCCGCTAAGTTTGCTATGTTCAACTCCAAGAATCGAGTTATTCGATTGTTTGGTGCAAACTCTTCCAAATAGACCGCTGTTGCTACGCCAACAGGAAGGGATGTAATTACACATATAGAACAAAGCCAAACCGTTCCCCAAAGAGCGGCTTTGATTCCAGCTTTTTCTGGATGTCTTGATGCGTAACTTGAAATCAAATCCCAATCAAGGTGTGCAAAGCCCTGGTTTGCAATCGTTATAAGAAGAACCGCCAGTGCCGTAACCGAAAGCGTTGTTACTATTACACAGAACAAAACAAACAATTTGTTTTTTAACTGTTTTGTTCCATGGCTTTTAGCAATTCGTGATTTCATGTGTAGACCTCTTTGTATCTACGAGAAACAGTGTGACCAATCCAAGTTAACAGAAGTGTCATTACGAACAGTGTTGCGGCTACTGCATAACTTGATCTATATTCAACCCCAATTGCATCAGTATCTCCCAAGAATATTTGAACCATGTAGGCGGTCATCGTCTGGACTTGATTTCCTGGGTTTAGCGTAAGTTGAGCGAGGTTTCCTGCTGCTAGTGCAACAATCATTGTTTCTCCAACAGCACGAGAAATGGAAAGAAGGCAAGACGAAACCACTCCTGAAAGTGCTGCAGGAAACACAACTTTCACAGAAGTGTCTAATTTTGTTCCTCCAAGAGCAAAGGAACCTTCGCGAAGCGAATCCGGAACACTCTGTATTGCGTCTTCTGACATAGATGTGACGATTGGAATGCACATAATGCCAACCGCAATGCCTGCACTAAGGGCGTTGTAGACATCAACCCCAGAAAAAATGGTTTGGATTGCAGGGGTGATAACTGTCAGCGCAAAAAATCCGTAAACAACAGTGGGAACACCTGCAAGAATTTCAAGAATTGGTTTTAGGAAATTGCGAATCGGAGATGGCGCATATTCTGCTAAAAAAATTGCAGTTACAACACCACACGGAATTGCAAGAAGTGCTGCTACTGCTGTAACAAGCATCGTTCCACAAATTAGAGGCCAAATGCCAAAGTGTTTCTCGTTTCCAAGCAGTGGAGACCACTTTGTTCCAAACAAAAACTCTGAGACGCTAACTTCTGGTAGTGAAAAAAAACGCCACGCCTCAGTGCCAAGCACAAACACGATTGCAATTGTTGTAATAACTGAAATCGTGGTCGCGCTAGCAAGAGAAATTCGGGCAAGCCGATCTTTTGCTCTCTTGATGGATGGTGTTTTTTTTCTCACTCGTAAACAGATTCAAGTGCTCCGTGCACCTTTTCTCCTTTGTCATCAATAAACTGTGTTCCAGTTTTACGAGAAGCAATGTTTTTCTTTACTCTGTCATACAACTCTTGGGGTAATCGAACATATCCGACTTCTTCAGCCATATCGCCCGCGTTTTCTATGTAATAGTCAACAAATACCTTTACCGCCGGTTTGTCTAACGCGGTTTTCTTTACGTAAATAAAGAGCGGGCGACTGAATGGTGCATATTCGCCGCTTTCAATTGTTTTTTTGTTTGGTATCACATTTGTTTTGCCGTTGTTTATGGCGACTGCTTTCAACTTATCTTTGTTCTCAAAATAATATGCACACCCAAAAAATCCGATTCCTCCCTTGTCGCCAGAAACGCCGCGAACAAGAACATTGTCGTCCTCGGATACCGACATATCGCTTCGAATGGAACCCTTCTTGCCCGCAACTACTTCTTTGAAATAATCAAAAGTACCTGAGTCCGTCCCAGGTGAATACATTTTAATTGGAATGGTTGGCCAAGATGAGTCCAAATCATTCCATGTTTTTATTGTTGATCCATCAAGGTATATTTTCTTGAGTTGGTCAACTGTAAGTGTGTCGCACCAGTCGTTGTTTTTGTTAATAACGATTGTTAAACCGTCGTAGGCAACTGGTACTTCGATAAACTCCAGACCCAACTCATCACAAAGTTTTTGCTCTTTTGCTTTGATTGGTCTAGAGGCGTCTGAAATATCTGTCTCGCCCGCTGAAAATCGTTTGAAGCCACCGCCGGTTCCAGAGATACCCACTGTTACTCGAACGCGAGGGGCTTCCTCTGCAAATTCTTCGGCGATGGCTTCGGTGATTGGATAGACGGTGGAGGAACCGTCTATTTTTACCGTACCTGTTAGGCGGCTGTTGTCATCGGCTGATGCAACAACTGCTAATGATGCGGTGAGAAGAGTTGTTAATAGTATTTTTATCATGATTATTAATCCTTTATTTCTGTTTGTCAGAAGAGTAGTTGCAGTTGGGTTCTAATCAACATTTGGCCATCTTCGCCAGTGTTATCAGCACGCCAACCGTTTCCAGACGAAACCCAATAAGCAGAAGAGATACCTGAACCACCGCCCTCGGAGAGTGTTTTTCCTGCCCACCCAATATCGGTAGTCCATTTAACATTGTTGCTTCCAGAAACAGGCCAGTAGTTGAAACCCACACGAAACACATCTACATCCATGTTCTCTCCGTTTACTTCGCCCTCTAAATATTGGGCAAAAACTTCGGTGTTATCGTTGATGAGGAACCCGCCTTGAATAAGCCAACCAGACGAATCTTGTTCTGTTGCACCATCTTTTGCTGTTGTATCTACGATATACGCAAACACGTTCCATCCATCGCCTCTCCACGTTGCATCAACCGTCCACCCGCTATTTTTTTTGCCAGCAGCATTTCCATATTCAAATGCCGTGTCATCTGTATCGTAGTTTTCATATGAAACGCCAAGGAGAAGGCCCCTCTTCGCTCCAGCTTTTGATGTGAGGTAATCAAAATCTTTCATGCTCGCTTCGCCGAACCGAAGTTCACCGCGAAGAACCCATGCATTTGTTGTTGCACCTAGTGCTGCTGTGTTAGACCTATGTGGGCCGTCTGTATATTGTGCCAACAGTTTAATGTCATCGTTTTTCCAGCCGAATTCGATGCCTTGTGACCAACCATATGTAAACGCGTTGTTAATCATTGATCGTTCAACCGTTAATTGTTTGCTTGACGAAACTATGTTTTCACGAAGAAAGTTTTGTTTAAATTGGCCAAACTTAAACCAACTTCCATCATCAAATTTCTTTTGAATATATGCGTCTTCGGTGTTTGAACCTCCACCACGACCCCAAGTTGTAGTAATTTTGTATTGCCAAGATGGGTCAAAAACGTGTCCTGAAAATTTAAGTTTGGTGCGCCTTTGTTCAAAGCCATGTTGTGAAGTTTGTTCACCTGCATCGTTGTAAAGCCAACGAGTTTGAAGTTGTCCGTTAATTTTTAATTTCCAGTTGCCATCCGCTGATGTTAAAAATGCGCCTTTGTCGTACCCCGCCAATGCGCCATCGCCCAACAGACTTGAGCGGGTGTCAGCATCTGCAAGAACATCGTGAACAAGCGATCGAACTTCGTCTGCTCGTTGGTTGTTGAGCCAAGCATCATAGTTGGTGTTTTTTAGTTCAGCGACTTCGTTTCGAAGTTCTTGAACAAGGTTTGTTAGCGTTTCGATTTTGCTATCTTGCTTGCTGTCTTGAGTGCCAGTCACGGCAACCAGTGTTAACAGGGTTGTTGATACGAACATGTGTACTTCTCCTTTAAGTTAAGTATTGTTGTTAGTGAATAATAAAAACCAAGTGTTAAGATTTTATTAAGAAGGTGTTGAAAGTTGGTTAAATAACACGTATTGTTTTGGGGTCAGGCCATGGCTCAGGGCCAAGTTGGCTCTGGGGCGGAATGTGGTCTGTTGCCATACAGCCAAATGCCAAGTATCCTGTCCATTCTACGGCCGAGTACCCAAGTGGACTAAGGGAGCGGATTGCAAATCCGCGATTCGTGGGTTCGAATCCCACCTCGGCCTTGTAAAAAACCTGCAGCATGCTGCAGGTTTTTTACAAGACCAAAAGCAACGCGAAGCGCCCGTTCCCACGCCAGATATCTTGGGGTTTGTGGTGGGGTTCGGTGGTTCATGGGATCGGGAGTCCGGGGGTTCGAGTGTCGCAGATGGCAGAGCCATCTGCGGCAATGAATCCCACCTCTTGGATTCCACCTAGTGGAGTTTTTAAACAATGTGTTATTACACGACTGGTTGAAGCCAGAAAGTATTACTCTGAGGTGACTCTGGTCGGGAGTGGAGATTTGGAGAGCGTGGAGCCAGTAATATTTTCGTACTCCGCTGGTTCAGAAAGTAGCCACCCTGTATTGCCACCAAAGAATCTTTGCTCCACACGTAAACGAAGCGGTCGTCCCAAATCGTCATCAACCGATGTAAATTGACCGCTCGTTCGGTCCATTACTCCAACATAATAAATACCACCATCATCAAGAGAGTCGCTTCCAGATAGTTTGACATCCCTGCTTCCGTGTGTATATGAGGTGATAGTTACAACCCCTGGAATTGATCCACTTAGGGTTGAAAGACGAACAACCGCTTCATCAATCACGTCTCGAGATGCCTCTCCAAGTGGTGTTGACCAAAACAAATATGAACCGAACTTAAGTGTTCCATATTGATCTGTTTCCTCATCACCAACAGAAATGGTTGCTACAACCTGATCAGAAAAAACGACTCGGCCAGTTTGTATGTTTTTTGCCGATACATCAAGTGCAACAATCGCATCGTTAGCTTTTGAAAACCAGTGAAGGCGGCGAACACTTTCTGGAGCTTCGCTCGTATGTAAAAAATCTGTCAACTCGGTTTCAATGGAAAAAGAAACTGGTGCCTTTTGCGCCGTGTGATAATCTCCAGCAACTTCGAACTTCCCTGTTTTTAGTATCGCCCTCGTAAACGCTTTTTGCATTTCTGGAGCCACACCATCCCATTTTGATTCAATTGCTGAGCCAGCTACAAAGGGCTCGATATAGACAACTGGTTTCTTTGAAGATTCCGCGGCTGCTAGACCACTTCCAGGAGCATCGTTATATGACCAAGGGTTTGAGACACACCCAACTAGGGGGAGCAGGAGTATTAGGACAACAATTCGCATACAACCATATCGCCTTATAACCAATAAATCGTGCAAAAATGGGGTACTATGGTATCTACATGAAAACGATATTGCTATTTTTGCTTGTTTTGCCCATGGTTCACATGCAACAAGCGCCAAAAACATGGGTTCCACTTTTGCGAGAAGGAACAAAGGTTGTTGATGGAGTGGGGGTGCTTTCTCGCGAAAGCGACAACCACCCAATAGTTGTTGAACTGCCTAGGGGTGATGGTAAAACCATCGACACGTTTATTGTTTTGCCAAACCAGCGTCTTGCTGAAATGGAATCGTCAACCAAAGAGTTTCCAGAACGATCGTTCCGATTTTCTGGTGATATATATGCATACGGCGCCCAAAACTATCTCCTAATCCGAGAAGTTGTTTCTGTTGGTGAACACACCGAACGAAACCACCCCACCATTGTTCCCAAAAAACCAAACGAAGAGAGTGTTGAACAAGAAGATTTTGAAGACTCCATTGCAGACATTGTGGGCGAACTAGAAGATGCAACTGGCTCACTTGTTCGCTCGATTAGAAACGCTTCAACCCACCCGATTTCAAAAGAGGTTACCAAAGAGGGTTTACGGATTTCATCAAGAAGGTGTCACCTTGTTCGAAACAAACACGGTGCGTGGGTTGCGGTTTTTGTTAGTGATGCAACAGGATTAAGTGATCCGCCCTGCACCGTTTTACCGGGTTCTAGTTTCACGTCACTTACTCGTTGGGCAAAAACTCAAGAACCATCAACCCCCGTGCTCCTCTCGGGCGAGGTGTTAAATTACCATGGGCATGGATTTTTGCTTGTAAGTTCTTGGCGTCCGGTGCACAACTCAGATCATCTTGATAATTAGCTTTTGGGTTCAGCGGATACAAGTGTAACCCGTTTGATTTGTGGTGGATTAACTGGTTTTCCAGATGCTGGGTTTGATAAGGGCGTTGCGGCTATCTTTCGAATCACATCCTCTCCTTCGATTGTTTCCCCAAAAGAACAATACTGACCATCAAGTCGGGCGGTGCCTTCTCGTGAAAGACACAAGAAAAATTGAGAGCCAGCTGAGTCTGGGTCGCTTGCTCTTGCCATAGAAATAACGCCAAAATCGTGCTGAAGCGTGCTTTCTTCGATTGGAAGCCAAAAGCCAGGTCCACCCGAACCGGTGCCGGTCGGATCGCCACCCTGAATTACAAACGGGTGCCCTTTACTTGTCATAGGAACAATTCGATGAAACGAGGTGTTTTGATAAAAACCGCCCAATGCGAGTTCTCGAAAATTCCAAACAGTATTTGGGGCGACATCAGGTCTTAATGATATGCGGATGTCCCCATCGCTTGTCTCAATGATTGCATCTTGATCAAGATAGACGCGCCATCCACTTACGAACGGTATGTCCACACCGTCTTCTTCTGCCTCATCTTCCCAGCCAATAATTTTGCTATATTTTGTTTCACCATCTGGGCGCAATGCCTCTTCAACGACTGGTACTTTTCTTGAAGTCATTGGTTGTACAACGAGTGGTGAATACACCGCTTCACCATGAACAAAAAGTTGAACCCACACCGCCTGTTTTTGATTCTTTATTTCTGGAATTCTACTTGTTAAATCGTGTATTCCACTAGTTACAGTTGCAGATAGTGCAAGTTGGTTGTTCTTGTAATCAAACAATACAAGACGTGCTTTGTCTACGTCTTCTTCCAAATTAATATCCACCACGATACCGTTGTCCAGACCGTTGTATGTATGAAGCGGAGTAATTGGGTGAGTCATTACAATTGTTGTAAGAATTTGCGCAAGCATACTAGTTGTTTTACACTCCTTGACGTAATGTAGACACAAGTTTTGTTCGCACGGCAGACGCGTCAGCGGATCCCCCAGAACGTTTCATCACTTCGCCAACAAGTCGTCCAACCGCTGCTTCTTTTCCTCCTCGGACATCATCCGCCGCCTGTGGCTGCGCTTCTATTGCCTCTTGAACCCATTTATCCAAAGCGTTTTCGTCAGTGACTTGCAACAACCCCTCTGACTCCGCCACTGCCTCAGCTGTTTGTTGTGAATCGCACAATAATTCAAAAAGTGTATTTGCTGCTGATGAGCCAATGCTTTTTGAAGATCGCAAAGCAATAATTCCGCTTAGTTGTTCTGGTGTAATACCCAACTGGTCAACTTGGCAACCGCGTTCGTTTGAAAGTTTTGCTCCAGCATTTAACAACCATTTCGCACTTTCGATACCGTTTCCAGACTCTGTGGCACAGTGTTCAAAAAAGAAGCAGAGAGAGGGGTCGGCTGTAATTGCCGCAGTATCTTTTTCTGACATGTTAAATTGTTTTTTGTACCTTGCCCTGCGAGATGCTGGAAGTTCTGGAATAGTAGAGTTAACCTCGTCGATCCATTGTTGGGAAATTGTTAGTGGGACAAGGTCTGGGTCAGGAAAAAACCGGTAATCATGAGCATCCTCTTTTTCTCGTTGAAGTAACGTAATAAGTTTTTGATCATCCCACCCACGCGTACTTTTTGCGCCTGGTCCCATTTCTTTTCCGTCTTTTTTCCACGCTTCAACCTGCCGAACCGATTCGTGTTCGATTGCAGCGTGCAAAGCTTTAAACGAGTTTAGGTTTTTTACTTCAACTATTGGAGTTGGGTGTTCTTTGCCGTCGCTTGTTGTAATGATGATATTTATATTTGGTTCAAACCGCATGTGCCCACGCTGCATAACTCCCTCTGTTACGCCCAAGAATCGACAAATGTCACGAACCTCTTTTCCATAAGCAACCGCTTCGTCTGCACTACACATGTCTGGTTCTGAAACGATTTCTAACAGAGGTGTTCCGGAACGGTTCAAATCTACAAGGGAACCGTCATAGTGAGAACCTCCTGGTAACTCGTGGACAAGTTTTCCCGTGTCTTCTTCTAGGTGTGCACGAGTAATTCGGACTGGTTTTTTGATTCCGTTAACTTCAATCTCTATCGCGCCTTCAATACACAGCGGCTTGTCGAATTGACTAATTTGATACCCTTTTGGGAGGTCTGGGTAGTAATAATTTTTCCTGTCCCACTTAGTAAAGTTCGAGATAGTACAGTTCATCGCCAAGCCAACTCGCATCGACATTGCGACCGCGCGTTTATTCAGTACAGGCAGTGATCCTGGCAGAGCCATAACCAAGGGGTCGACAAGGGTGTTCGGTTTTGCGTCATACCTTGACGGCTGGACACCGTTTGGTGCCGAGGTGAACATTTTACTGTCGGTTGCTAGCTCAACGTGAATTTCCATCCCCACCAATACTTTTGTTTCTGTTATTTCAGTCACACGATTGTCTCTTCAATTCCAAGGTCTTTTGTTGTAAAAAGTGATTCAAAAACAAATCCCGATGCTTCAATGTTTTCTTTTGCGCCCTCTCCGCGATCAATCACGGCAATAATCGCCATTATGGTTGCACCCAATTCTTGAATTGATTCTGCGGCCTCAAGGACCTGCCCACCTGTTGTTGCTACATCTTCAACTATTACAACTTGGTCTGTCGATTTTAATTTTCCCTCTAGTTGTTTCGATGTGCCATATTCTTTTTTCTGGTTACGAATAAAAACGCACGGTAATCCACTCGCCATTGACGCTGTTGTTACCAGTGGTATTCCACCAAGTTCGGCTCCAGCAAGTAATGTTGTTCCACTTGGAATTTTTTCTGCAAACAATGTACCAAGCGCGGATAAAATGTCTGGTTGTGTTGTAAATAAATACTTGTCGATATACCACGTGCTTGTTCGACCACTGCGAAGAGTAAACTCTCCGTGCAAAATTGCGGTTTCTCCAATTCGTTTTGCCAATGATTCTCTGTTCATGTGATTATGGTACCGCTTCTGTTTGTATTGGGCGATGTGGGGTTTCCTATCTTGCACCCATAAGTGCTTCCGTGCGTTTGTTCACAGTTTTTTGTGCTTGTGCATACACCCAAGTAGCGACGGTATACACACTGTTGTTTTCTGATTGTAACGCTGCCAATAGCCTTGGGTCGTCAAGAGCTTCGTCTGGAATGATTGATGATGTGAATCGAATAAGACTCGCGAGTTGGGTGCGTGGGTTATCTGGTTCTTTTAACATTCCGAACACTGCCTCAATAGTTGGGTCAAACGACATTGTTGTCAACACCCAAGATTGCGATGTTGAGTCGAGTTTTGGAAAGCCTGAAAGAATTGTTGTGATTGCTTCGTCTTGAAGTGGGTGTCGCTCGCCGTTTTCAAGAGGTAACACTTCTTCTCCAGGTGGTGGTGTGATAAGTGGTTCGTCGACGGTTATCGCAACACTGTCTCCAACAACCCATGTCAAAAGAACAAAAGAAATAAGTTTGTTGACATCGGTAACATCTTTTGCCTCCTCAACAGCTTTTTTTAACCAGGTGTCACTTAACCGAACCCCATCAACTCGTAAGGTTTCGGAAACGTTTTTATCGCCGAGTTGACCGGCCTCATAAACCAGAATCTTGTTGCCTTCTCTTGTAAGCGCTTCCCTAGCCATAAAATTTACCACCCCTGTTACTGAAACCGCCGCTCCGTGAAGGGGGTGGTTGTTCAACAAACCACCCACCCAATAGTTCCTTAAATTAACCCGCACGGTCATTGTGCCTCTTGGTTTAATTGAAAACCCACGCTCTATTGAAACAACCATCGGAAGCGCTGGTTGTGTTGGAATTCCCGGCACATCTATGTTTGATTCAAGCAATATTAGTGGTTGAATGGGACCGTTGTTTGAAATAGTTAGTGGGATTGTTGTGTTGTTTGTAATTTGAACAAGAATAGAAATGGGTTGATATGGTGCGTACACACTTAATTCGGGTGTAACTCGAATTCTTACTGGTGGTCTTGGGTCATTTCGAATTGACTGAAGGGTTTGTAAAACACCTTGCATGAGTTCTTGTAACTGTTCTACTTCTGGGCGAATGTTAAATTTTGCCCCAACAATTTCCTGAAGTTTGTTTCTTGCCCACACTCCAAGCAGTGTTCCTCCGTTGTTTTTTGCAACTGAAAGGAGTTGCAGTGCAGCATCTCGCTTGTTTCCTTCATCAAGATGTATCAGGGCAATCCCTATTGTTGCTGCTGGATCGTTTTTGAGTGGTGACAGTTTTAACTTAGCTGTTTCAATGTCTCCTTTTCGAAGTGCAACCCACCCATCAAGACGTTGTTTTTCGTTTGGGTTGATAGTAGCTCCCTCTTCAACCTGCTCAAGGATCGTTATTGCAGCATCAACATCCTCTCCTAGCCATAACAAAATCCACGCCGCTTGAATATACAGTTCAATTGTGGCTCTCAACCCCTCGCTACCTTGGTTTGTATACATTTTAGAAAGAGAAAGCAGTGAATTAACCGCTGCGCCAAGAGCACGTTCAGCTTGAAGTTTATCTTCCTGGTCGGCATATATAGCAGCAGCAACCACGGCTAGTTTTGGCGATAACGGGGCATGAATTCTGGCAAGTTCAAGTGGGTTTATTCTGGGTTGTTGAGCCTGTGTTTGATTTTGAAACGCTTTATCAATTACATTTTGTCTGTTCAGCAATGTTTTTGTCGCAGATTCATGGTCTCCTGATGCCCATTGGCTCAACACAATATCTGCTAACAGGCTGGAGTTAATTGCTTTTTGGCTCAAGGTGGTATCACCCAAAATATCTTCATAAAGTTCTTTTGCGTCTTGATAGTCTCCAAAAGACATTAAAAACTCGGCAAATGTCACTTGTATAGTCACGTCGCGAATGTTGGAAAGAAGCGAAGAAGCCAGTAACTCGGCTCGCCGATAGACGTCTGCAGTCTCATCTCCAAAAAAACCAGTTGCTAAATTAATGGCATCAGGATATGCGGGGTCAAGCGCTACTGCCTCTGCAAGCCATCTGGCAAACTGGTTTATGTCGCCAACTTGCCGTTGCAGGTGAGCGGCATCAAGTGCCAACCTTGCAGCAACTCCTGAATCGAGTTTATTACGTCGATTATCCGCAAGTAATTGCTCGTAAATGGACATGCGCTGGTCGACTGTTTGAGCTGCTGAAATCACGTCACGCAATCGAGCGAGTTGGATTGTTGGTTGGGTTGGAACAACTCGCAACAGGTTTTCGATGGCGTGGACCAACACCGAGGGCTTGTCCGCCATTTGGGCGACTTCGTGTAACACTCGCCAGGCAGATTGGTCGTTTGGCGAGAGCAGGGTTGCTTCGGTAGCAAGAATCAAAGCTGTATTAATTGAATTAGTTGTTAGGGGCTTTGAGGTGGTTGCCATGCGAGCAACCCTAGTGAACTCTACTGCGAGCATTGACGAGGGTGTTTGGCTTTTGGAATCGGTAACTACTGTTTGTGGTGTGGCTATTGAACCGAAACCTAATAGTGTGGCAAAAAATGTTATAAAGATGTTATTTGGCATGATTGGCAAGGTGTTCTTTAGGGGCACTGTAGCAGGGTTTTAGGTTCTTTTAGAAGTTGTTGTTCAGTAGTCTGCCAATTGTGTGTTGACACCCTTGCATAAGGTTGGTAATTTTGTCAGACTATACATTCTACGAGGTTTTTTTATGCTCAACACACGATTTTTCTTACTAACTCTCACTATCGCTCTAGCTCTTAGCAGTAGCGGATTTGCTCAAATACGAAGCATTTCTAAAATTGTGGACAAAAACAAAATCGATGCCAGTGGCGAGAAAAAAATTTGCGATTATGCCCTGGGATGGTCTGAAAAGTTGTTAACTGTTGATAGCAAAAATTTAAAGGAAGCAAATACAAAACTTGCTAGCCCGTTTCGTCCAAGTGTTCGAATCTCTTCGGTTGGTCGCTCTTTGTATGGGAAATATTTAAAACAGGGCCTCAAGCCGCTATTAGAAAAAAGCAACACTAATGAAATGGCTGCTGTCAACGCACTTCAAATACTTTCGTTGCTTGGAACTGAGGGTGGGTGCCAAATCTTACTAAACCACGCTGACACGGCTACCGAAAACCGACCGGCGCTTCGCCTTTGGGCATCGGTTGGGCTTGGCACATCTTTTTTAACTGGCGAGTTACCAATTGATAAAGTTGATAGGTATGCGAAACTTGTTTCAAGCTTCACCAAGAAGGAACCCGAATGGTTTGTCTTGACGAGACAGTTTGATTCTTTGGCGTCAATGCAATCAATACCGCGTCTAGACAGAAGCAAAAGAAAGAAAGTTGAAAAACTCTCGTTTGAAGCGCAAACAAAAGCGCTTGTAGACTTGTTGAACTCTATAGACAGCACAGGCGACATTGACAGCCGCGTACAAGCGCTGCCTTTTATATTGCCCTCTCTTATGTTGCAGCTTATTGAGCCAAGTGTTGATAACAACACAAAATCAGATATGCTTGATACTATTCGAGAACCTCTAACACGGTTTATTACTTCTGCAGTGTCTCTAAATTTTGTAGAAAATGACGAAGCGATGTTTGTTGCATATGGAAACGCTGTGCAATCTGCTAGCGCGTTAATTTCAAAAGACACAGAATCTCGCGAAAACGTTGACCTTCTTGAGCTTTGGAATAATAAACAGGGTTCAAAAATTCTTGAGGTGGTTGAGACTTGGAAAAAAAGTAAGTAAGTTGTAATGTTAAGACTATTTGCACCTGTTGCTATATTGGTTGCAATTATATTCTTTGTTTTCGGTTTTAACAAAAACCAACCACGGGCAGATTTTGTGTTCGTAAACCGGGGTGATGTTTTTACGCTTGATCCCCAGCGAATGAGTTGGTTGACCGATATGCAAGCTGCTTATTGTTTGTTTGAGGGTGTGGTACGGTGGAACACGGTTGATTTTTCAATTGAACCAGCTGCCGCAGAATCTTTTGAGGTTTCTGATGATGGGCTTGTGTATAAGTTTCACCTTAATAAAGATGCAAGGTGGAGTAACGGGGCGTGGGTCACGGCATATGATTTTCGATATTCATGGATGCGACTTCTTACTCCAGACACATCCTCTGATTACTCCAGTTTCTTTTTTGTTATTAAGGGTGCTCGAGATTTTTGGGATTGGAGAACGAAACAATTGTTAGATAAACAGGTTGTTTCAGTTGAAGAAATAGAGCAAGCGTTTGGGGAGATGGTTGAAGTTAATATTATTGATGAACACACGTTCACGGTCGAACTTGAGCACCCTGTTCCTTATTTTTTGGATCAACTTGCACTCGCGGTGTGTAGCCCCGTCTACAAACCGGCGGTTGAGGGCTGGGTTGCTGGTGGAGAACAACACAATCTTGCTTTGACTCAGGGGTGGCACACCGTGGACCCTCCACCTATGTCTTCAAGAAGGTGGGTAAGTATTGACAGCGAGAGCGGAAGGATTTTGCAACAGTATTTTTGGGCACGTCCTGGATCACTCGTCTGTAATGGTCCATTTATGCTTGATCTTTGGAGATATAAGCGTGACATGAGGTTTGTGCGGAATCCTTATTTTCACTCACCAGAACTTACAGCGCTTGATTCTATCCACGCAATTACAATCGCTGATCCAAACACCGCGGTCCTTACATTTGAAAGTGGAGAGTTAGACTGGCTCAGCAGTGTTAATGTTGATTACCAGCCAGACATATTGAAGCAAAAAGAGAATGGTGAGCGCACAAATATTCACGCATTCCCGACATTTGGTACGGATTTTTTCTCTTTTAATTGCAGACCAAAGCTGAATAATGGTGACAAAAACCCGTTCAATAGTTCTTCTGTTAGAAGAGCTTTTGTGTATGCCACAAACAGGGAATCTATTGTTGAGTTTGCTACGCGGTTACATGAACCGGTTGTAACAAGCATCGTTCCACCAAACTCAATAGTTGGGTACGGTGGTGTACAGGGGTTGGGGTTTGACTTAACAATGGCAAAGAAGGAGTTGGCATCTGCTGGTTGGGAAGATCGTGACGGTGATGGAATGGTGGAGGATGTACGCGGCAACCCGTTTCCTACAATCGATTTGTTGTACACCACAAACACTCCGAGATATAAATGGATTTCACTTGAACTTCGAGATCAGTGGAAAAAACATCTGGGTGTGTCTGTTGAATTGCGTGGAACAGACAACAAGTTTTTTAGTGCTGATTTACATTCTGGGAATTTTATGGTTGCCCGAGGACGATGGTATGGGGATTATGGAGATCCAACAACCTTTCTTGATGTTTTCAAAACCGAAAACGGAAACAATGATCGTGGTTATTCAAACCCAGAGATTGATGCGGCTTTAGTCTTGGCGGCTAATGAGTCCAATCAAAAGAAACGACTTGCCATGCTGCGTGATATTGAAGAAAGATTGTTTACAGAAGAAGTTCCAATGCTTGTGGTTTGCCAGTTGTTACAACTTTATATGTACGACCCTAAAAAAGTACATGGACTTACTTCGCACCCTAGACTTGTGCAACATTTGTGGCGTGTTACTGTTACGGATTAATCGTTTTGTTTTTTCTGGTTGGAACAATCGTTATGTTGGTCTTGGGTCAAAAAAACGATACAAAACATCAACAAATAGGTTGAAAAGGACAAGTATGGTTGAGTACACCAACACTATGCCCATTAATACCGTGATGTCCTTTCCCAAAACAGCGTCTACAAAATGAGTACCAATGCCTGGAATTGCAAACACTTTTTCAACAACAAATGATCCTGTCATTGCCGCCGCTGTTGCGGGCCCAAGATAACTTAAGACGGGTAAAAAAGCATTTTTTAGTGCGTGCTTAAATACAACCACCCGCTCTGGTAATCCTTTTGCCCTTGCTGTTCGTATATGGTCACTTCTCAACTGTGTAATCATTCCCGCGCGAGTCAGTTGTGCCACATACGCAGCGAAGGGTAAGCTTAATGCTACTGATGGTAATACGAGGTGTCGCCAAGTTCCCCAGCCGCTTATGGGAAACCACTGTAACCAAACCGCAAACACAACCAATAAAACTACTCCAATAACAAACGAGGGAACACTAATTCCAACAACCGCTATACCAAGAGAAAATACGTCAACCAAACTGCCTGGTCGAACGGCACTACAAACGCCTGCTGTTAATCCAATACACAGCGCAAGCAAAATTGCGCACGCCCCAATTGTCATTGATACAGGAAGTTGTGAGATTAAAATGTCATTTACTGTCCAGTTTTCGTGACGTAAACTTGGACCAAGGTTGAAAACCGGTCCATTCCTGTTTCCAAACACCCACGATAATCCAGAAGCTTTCCACAAATAGTCTGTGTAAAACGCAACAGGATTATTAATGTTGTATTGTGCTTCCATTGCTTCTACGATTTCTTGTGGTGGTCGCCTGCCCTCTTTTTCAAGCGGATTTCCTGGTATTTGCCACGCAAGTAAAAATGTAATCGTATACACGGCAAACAAAATGAATGGAAGTTGAGCCAGCCGCCATGCAACCATTTTTGTGGTGCTAGCTTGCTTCATTTACAGGCCATATTTTGCACTGTCACCAAGTTGTTCCGCAATGCGAATGAGTTGGTTGTATTTTGCTGTTCGGTCACTTCGACATGGGGCACCAGTTTTTATTTGCCCACAGTTTGTAGCGACTGAAATGTCCGCAATTGTTGTGTCTTCTGTTTCTCCGCTTCTGTGGCTCAACACAACTGAATAGTTATTTTCTTGTGCAAGACTGACGGCTGCAAATGTTTCTGTCAGGGTTCCAATTTGGTTTACTTTTACCAAAATAGAGTTGGCACAGCCTTCTTGAATCCCTTTGTCAAGAAACTTTGGGTTTGTCACAAATAAGTCATCACCGACAAGTTGTAACTTATCGCCAAGCCGGTCTGTTAATTTCTTCCATCCACTCCAATCGTCTTCTCCAAGACCATCTTCAATGGAACAAATAGGATATTTTGAACACCAGTCTGCCCACAAATCAATCATTTCTTCAGAAGAAACTACTTTTTCAGGAGCACTACTAAAAAAACAGTATCCATCCTTGCCTAATTTTCTTGCTTCTGTAACAAGTTCACTTGTAGCCGGATCAAGCGCAACAAATATTTGTTCACCCCAAGAATATCCTGCACGACCGACTGCTTCTTCAATCACGCGAAGAGCGTCTTCGTTATCAGAAAGGTTTGGTGCAAAGCCACCCTCATCACCAACTGCTGTTGACATGTTTCTGTCATGCAACACCCCTTTTAGGGTGTGATAAATTTCAACTGACGCTCTCAATCCATCGTTAAATGTATCGAACCCGTGTGGTTGAATCATGAACTCTTGAAAATCTACCGTGTTATCAGCATGTTTTCCTCCATTGAGAATGTTAAACATGGGGACCGGAAGCACATTTGAGTCTGGATTGAAATATTTATAAAGTGGAAGACCTTTGGCAGCAGCGGCTGCGCGAGCTGCCGCCATAGAAACACCGAGCAGTGCGTTGGCTCCAAGATTGGCTTTGTTTGGTGTACCATCAAGGGCAATCATTGTTTCATCAATTCCCTCTTGATCTGTTGCGTCCATTCCTACGACTGCGGTTGCTATTTCGCCATTTGTGTTGTTAACTGCTGTGCTTACGCCTTTTCCACACCATATATTCCCACCATCACGCAACTCTACTGCCTCGTTTTCGCCGGTACTAGCACCGCTTGGAACCGCTGCTCTACCCATGTGACCCCCATTTAGGTGCACATCACACTCTAGGGTTGGATTTCCTCTTGAATCAAGAATTTGTCGTGCGTGTATTTTTGAAATTGTTGTTGTCATGTGGACATCTTTCGTAAAACGGAATCATACTATGTCTATGGTTGAAAGTGATAACAATCGAAGCGAGACGTTTCTAAAGGGTTTTAGGGGTCCATGCCCAGTATGTGGCTACCATCTGAATGAACCAACAAATTCTCGTTGTCCTGAATGTGGGTCACGGCTAAGGGTTCAGCTTGTTGCCCCTTTTCATTTTTACCCCTGGCACGCATTGTTGATGGGAATTGTGGTTTCGTTTGGTGTGTGTTTTGATCGTCTCTTGTTAATTATCCATGGATATGTGTGGAGCAACGGCCAAAACCCACCGTGGGGGTTTTTGGGGATTTCCACATTGTTAATCCTTGTGTTGTGTGTCGCAGGATTTTTTGTGTGGAGATATAAAACGCGACTAGAAAGAATGTCAAAACCAAAAAGTTATGTGTGGTATACCTTTTCCTTCTTAACCCCAATCATTACCGCAGTGGTTCAATATTATTTAATCATGATGTTGGTTCGGGGTGGGCTATAAACCTTGGGGTTTCACCGCGTATTACCGCGTCAACATCCTTTACAACCCAGCCCATATTAGTTGTTGCTGTTTTGGTTTTGCAAGCAATGTGTGGAAACAGGGTTGCGTTTTGCATGTGAAGTAGTGGGTACTCTGAGGTAATTGGTTCTGGGTCGTGCACATCTAAGACCGCGTGTGCTTTTTGGTTGTGGTGCAAAAAGTTTGTAAGGGCATATGCGTCCACAACCACTCCTCTTGAAGAATTAATGAACAACACTTCTGGTTTCATTTCAACAAACATCCTATCGTCACACAGGTGTTTATTGTCGCCTCGACCGTCAACATGAACGGAGACTATGTCGCTTTCTTCTAGGAGTTGATTCTGGTTTACTTGCCTACAACCGTGCGTCTCTAAGATTTGCTGCAAATCTGTAAAAACCACACTAAACCCCATGTTTTTTGCCATTCTTCCAAGACGGCTTCCTATTCGACCAAACCCGATTATTCCAAGTGTTAACTCAGAAAACTCTTTTTGTGTCATAGAAGAATCACGAAGTGTGTTCCACTCCTGTTGTTTTAGGTCGGTGTGTACTTGTTGAAGATTCCGAAGGTGCGAGAGCATGGTAGTAACCACAAACTCAACCACTGATTCACTGTTGGCTTCAGGGGTGTGAACCACAGTGATGTTTTTGTCTCTGCAAGCTTTCAAATCAACATTGTCAACACCTGTTCCAGCTCGACCAACCACTTTGAGTGAGGTAGCAGCTTTTATCATTTGTTGGTCGACTGTTGTGTATGTTCGTATCACTAGCCCAAGAGCATCGGGCAAAAGTTCTTTAAATCTAATAGAACCGGCTGGGCAAATATGTAAGTCGTACCGGCTTGATAGCCAGTCGCTACATTCTTGGGGAAGGTTTTCCGTTTGAATAACAATCGGTTGCATAAACGTATGGTAACCGTAGAGCTGTCATTAAATAACAAAAATTAGTTTAGTTGTTCTTGCCATACTCATATACGCCCTGACCAGACTTGTCGCCAAGGTGCCCAGCCTCGACAAGTTCAACAAGTTTTTTGTTGGGGAGGTATTTTGGGTTTTCTTCTAAGCCGTCATACATCACCATCATGATGTCGCGACAAACATCTAGTCCAATGTAGTCGGCCAATCGCAGTGGACCCATTGGGAACGCACACCCGAGTTTCATAATTGAATCAATTGCCTCCGGATCCGCTACTCCGTCTGTCCACGCATGGAATGCTTCGTTAATCATTGGCATAAGAACGCGGTTTGAAACAAAGCCTGCTGAGTCGTTTGCGGGAACTGGAATTTTTCCCATTTGTTCCGACAGTGCGATGGTTGCGTTGGTTGTTTCTTCGCTAGTTTCCTTGCCTTTAATAATCTCAACAAGTTTCATAACTGGAACAGGGTTGAAAAAATGCATACCAATCACCCTGTTTGCCGCTTCTGGGATTGCGGAAGACAAATCTGTAATAGAAATTGATGATGTGTTTGTCGCAAGAACAACATGCTCGGCAAATGTCTCGAACATATGTTTAAATATTGTCTTTTTAACATCTATGTTCTCGGTTGCCGCCTCTACAGCCCAACAAGCATCTGATGCTTCATCCAGCGAGTTTACATATGAGAGGATTGCTAACGATGCATCCGCTTCCTCTTGTGTCATTCGTTCTTTAGACACAGCGCGGGCAACTTGTTTTTTGTGATACTCTTTTGCCCTACTAAGTTGTTCTTCACTAATATCGACAACAACAGCTTCTATTCCATTTGTTGCTGCAGTGAGCGCGATGCCACTACCCATTGTTCCGCCGCCAATTACCGCTATCTTTTTTACAGACATTTTAATCGTTCCAGTTTCTTAGTTCTTCACCTGCATAATGTGCTAGTGGTCGAATAATTCTGTTGTTTTGGTGTTGCTCCATAATATGAGCACACCACCCAGTAATACGTGCTGCAACAAAAATTGGCGTGTATTGTGGGACTGGGATGCCCATTGCAAAATATGTCATGCCACAAGGGAAATCTACATTTGGGTGAATATTTTTGTCGCGGAGCATTATTGCTTGAACCTCATCACCGAGGTCAAACCATTTTATTGCCTCTGGGTGTGCTTCGTTTGCATATTTCAGTCCCCAGCTGCGAAGAATGCCGGCACGATGGTCTCCGTTTTTATAAACACGGTGACCAAAGCCCATGAGTTTCTTTTTGGTTTCAAAGGCGTTTTGCATAAACTCCTCTGCGGTTGAGCCGGACTCTACAGCGGTCATTATTTCTTGTAACATTTCCATTGCCGCTTCATTTGCGCCACCGTGAAGGTTACCTTTCAATGCACCAATTCCTCCACAAACACAAGAATGTAAATCACTGTTTGTTGAGGCGATTACTCGGCTTGTAAAGGTTGATGCGTTAAAGTCGTGTTCTGCATAAAGCACGAGCGAAACATCCATAACCTTGGCTTCGGATTCGTGTGGCACTTCTCCACTCATGCACCAAAGGAGGTTTGCAGCGTGATCAAGGTTTGGATCGGGGTCAACGGGTGTTTTTCCGTCAAGTGCCATTTGGTGTACACCGATACACGTGGGAATTTTTGCAAGAAGTTGCATTGATTTTTTTAGGTCTGCATCTGCATTGTTATCTTCGCAAACAGGACAAAGGTGTGAAAGAAGTGAAACTGCCGTCCTAAGAACACCCATTGGATGTGTTTGGGGGGAGTTGTTTGCTATTTGAATAATCACATCCTTAACACTATCTGGAATCGCTCGCATAGAAACCAACTCTGATTTAAACGAAGATAGTTCTTCTGGCGCTGGTTTGTGTCCAATCAAAAGAAGGTGTGCAACCTCTTCAAATGTTGCGTGTTCAGCAAGATCAGCAATTTCATAACCCCGATACATAAGTTGTGACTGGTTCACAGCACAGACTGATGTTTCACCTATAACCTGACCCGCTAATCCCCTGTTATCTGTTTGTTTTTTTGTTTTTTCTTCTGTTTGCGCCATGATTTCTTTCCGTGATTACATTGTACAAGTTGACATTTGTTGAACCCCCCATTCTATCAGAATCTGCGTCTTCTGATTATTCACATCTTTTCTGTTTATTTACTGTTAAACGACCACGCTTCGCCTGGAACATAACCAAGCAAATCGTAAAGTTCTTGCCGTGTTTGCATCTGGTTTTCAAAACCCTCTGCTGAACCATCACTTTGGAGTTGATTGAGGCACCTGGTAATCGCGCCCATTGCAACTCGCTGGAAGGTCACCGGATAAATTACTATGTTGTATCCAATATCGCCAAACTGTTCTGCTGTGAGATGTGGTGTTTTTCCAAACTCAGTCATGTTTGCGAGCAATAACCCTGGGCACTCTTTTGCAAATTGTTCGAATTCTTTTTGGTTTCGTAACCCCTCTGGAAAAATCATGTCTGCTCCAACCTCACGATAAGCAAGTCCACGATCGATTGCAGCACCAATTCCATCAACACAACGGGCATCTGTTCTAGCAATAAGAATAAAGTTGGGATTTAATTTGTTATCTGAGGCTGCTTTTATTTTTTGACACATCTCGGATTTTGAAACAACGGATTTTCCATCTAGGTGACCACACCGTTTTGGAAACTCTTGGTCTTCTATGTGCATTGCAGCAGCACCGTTTCGCTCATATTCAACAATTGTTCTGGCAACCGACTCTATTTCACCATACCCAGTATCGGCATCAACTACTACTGGTAGATTGCTTGCATCTGAAACCTCGTGAATAGTGCGGCACATTTCGGTCAGCGAAATGAGTCCGACGTCAGGATAACCGGAGGCGTTCGCAGTTGCTCCGCCGCTGATATAACACGATGAAAATCCAGCCCGAGCAATCGCAGAACCAACCAAACCGTTCCAGGCACCAGGACACATAACCACACCCTGACTCATTGCTTCGCGAAGAATGGCTGATTTTTTATTCATGTGTAGATTTTATCTCATTGAGGGATTGTTGGGTTTGTGAACTATTCATCGTTAAAAACATTTTCGTTGCTGCAATCAACAAAACAATGCCAAGTAGGGTTCGAAGACCTTGGTGGCCGAGTTTTTTGCTTCCAAACGAAGCTCCGACAAATCCACCAGCAACCACAGATAATGCAAGAGGTGCTACAAACAAACTATCTACCGGTAATCCACCATGTTCAACCGCTATACCGCCTAAACCAGAAACTGAGTTAACCAGTATAAATGGTGCGCTGATTGCGGCAGTCTCTTTGGGAGTTGTCCAACCAATTAAAAGTAACAGCGGGCTTAAAAATATCCCGCCACCTACGCCAATTATTCCACTAAAGAATCCAATAAGCAGCCCTGCCACCAAAACAATAATGAGTATTGGTTTTTTTGTTTGTTCAAAACCTTTAATTGGAACAAACAGCCGTATTGCTGCATACAACAATACAACCCCTACTATTGGTTTATAAACTTGGTTTGGTATTTCAATGTAACCACCAACAAACGCGGCGGGAATGCTAGCGCAGACAAGAGGAATAAACAGGTTTTTACGAAACGTTCCTGTTGCACCAAACTTCCAGGTTGCAATGGATGAAACAACTATGTTCAACAATAGCGCCGTTGGGCGCATTTGCTCGGGAGCAATGGCTGCAATTGCAAGAATCGCCAAGTATCCCGACCCTCCACCGTGCCCTACTGTTGAGTAGAGTGTTGCCATAAAAAACACGGCTATCGCTATCAACAAGATTGTTTGAAAATCCATCAACCCATTTTACGGGAGCGCAACTGCACCATGTTGATTAACAAAATAAATCAAAGGTTTTGTTTCTTCACCTTCTTGGATAAGAAGTATGCCAGAAATGTTTTCGTTATCAAGCTTGTTTTGTTGAATTGGTGTCACCGACGGGTCTGATGGTAGCCATGTACGAACACGCGCTTCTTTTTCTGGATCAACAGCCAACTCCCAACCAGAAACACCTAGTTCGGCTATTTTGTTTGATGCCATTTTTCTTAACGTGGTGTTGTGTGATGTAGAAAGTTCGTTTACAACTAATATCATTCCAGAAGGAGTTTGTATTTCCACCACGCTTGGGATTGTTTCGATATCTGGGTTGTTATTGTTAACTAACATTGCTGCTCCAACCGCCACTGATACTAACAAGGCAACGAGCCCAAATGGTTTTGTTCTGTATTTTTGTGGTTTAAATGGTCCGCCACCAGTTGATGGGGTTGTTCGTGCTGGCAGTTTCCGATGATATTCTATTGGGGCGTTGCCTCCCAAAGACGGAAGGTCTGCGGGCCGAACACTATAAACGTTTTTAGCATCAAGAATCTTCTCTACATCTTTTAACATCTCGTCAATAGACGTGTATCGCTTGTCGTAATCTGCCATTGCTCGACGCACAACCCATCGAATGCTTTCGGGGCACTCCTTGCTAAAGTCGCTAAGTCCGCCATGCGCGGGGAATGTGTTTTCAAGCATAAAATACAAAACCGCTCCAGCACCAAACACGTCAAATTTTGATCCGTCTACCTGGTGCACCTTAACTCCGCGCATTGCTTGTCTAACAAGTTCTGGATCTCGAAAATATTCCGTACCATGTGTGGTAAGTGTCATTGCTGAGGTAAGTGGTGTTACCAACCCCAAATCAACAAGGTGTGCACAACCATCGTGAATGATTATGTTGTCTGGTTTTACGTCTTTGTGCCAAAGACCAGCGTTGTGATATTCTTGTAGTGTTTGAAGGAGTGTGTGTTGGTACAACAATATTGTTTGAAGTTGAGATTCGGATAATTTTGCAGATTTTCCGTGGAGTTTATTTGTCACAACCCCAAGGTGGTCACCTGAGTGGTACGGCATCGCATACCAAAACCGTTCGTTGTCCAAGTGGTGCTCTAGTACGAGTCCGAGCTTCTTGGCAGATTCCATTGCGCGAGATTCTCTGACTATTTGTGGGAGTTGAGAACCTGTTGAAACATCAAAGTTTTTTATTACAACAGTCACCGGGTGTTTTGTTGATTTTGCAACATAGAGTTTGGCGCCACTTCCACCGGTTGGGAGTGTTCCGACAATTGAATATCCGCTAAACATGTTTGGTGGTGAACTTGTTGGTTTTATTTTGAATTCTTGCACAAACGCTGGTGTTGAGGTTTTAATTCCTATTACACCAAGTGGGTTATCTATAAACACGGCAACAATTCTGCTGTACGCTTCGGCAAACCGCAGCTTTGCGGATTTCATTTCTGTGTGAACCAGGTCCCATCGCGCAAGTACCACACACAAGGTTGCTCGGAGCAACTTAATTATTCCAACAAACAATGCAATTGGTATCAAAACAAGATCGCGAAGTTCTTGAAAAACAAACCGAACCAATCGCCCAAAAAACAAAAAAACATGGCCAATAACTGGAATCACAACGTAAACAGCTAACAGTATTGCTCCAACAAGGGCAACCACTGTTCCAAAACATGTGAAGAGGGTGGACCACATTACAACAATCTTCCGCTTTCTTGTTCAAGAAACAGTTGGTGCGAGTGGTACAACTCACTAACAGCAGTGTCGAAATCTAGGTCGTTTCCACCTATTCCACCCGAAGATATTTCACCTTCTTCTTCTGGGGTAAAACTGTATTGCATGACGACTTTCATGATGTTTTGTCTTAAACACTCTCTTGTTTTTGATACATGTCTACTCACTGTTGGTTCACTTATTCCTAACTGTGCCGAAATTTCCTTTCCAACTTTATTGTCTAGCACCCGCATGCGCCAGACCTGGAAATGAAGAAAATCGACTTCCGATTCAGTTCTTCGGATTGCGGCGCAAATTTTTGCACCAAACATTCGTTGTTCAAATATTTCATCAACCTGTAGCACAGCGCTTTTTGAATCAATGCGTTCATCTAGAGAAAGAGGTTTTACCCCACTACCACGTTTTTTAGCGTTTCTTCGGTCAATTTCATCACCAAGAATATGTTTTGCGATTGTGAGAATCCATGTACTAAACCGAGCCCCACGATTTGGGTCGTAACGATCTATACATTTTGAAAGTTCGGCTAGTGTTTCTTGGGTTAGGTCTTGTACGGTTTCAAAACCTACTCGACCACGACCCCATTTTTGAAGTTGAAAGCGAATGGCTGGTCCAAAGTCTTGCCACAACTCAAACCAAGCTGCTTCGTCGCCTTCACGAAGACGGTGCACAAACGATGTTGTGAGGGCGTTCATTGGCACATCTCCTTATTGGGAAAAGTCATTTGTAGATTTTACCCGCTTCGCGGTGTGTTCCTGAAATATATTTAAGTAGTTCCCCAAGAACCAAGAGCAACAGAGTGTTTCTGTGCAAAAGCATAATAAAAGGAGGTTGCCATGGGCGCCACATCACGATTTATTGTTCGTTGGGGAATTATTGGGGGACTTGTAATTGGGGGTATCACTATTTTGGTTGGACCACAGCGAGTCATGGCTTGTATTGATCAACTTCGCCAAGAAGCAAATACTGTTGTTGAGGGTTTGGTTGATGATCCTGTTGCTCTTCGAAGACAGCTTGATGATCTTGCAAAACAATATCCATCACGAATTGCTGACATACGCGGAGAAATTGCGCGACTTGAACAACAGTTGGAACAATTTAAGCGAGATGAAAACATCGCTATTCGGGTTGTTGAACTCACAACCACAGATTTAGATGTTTTGCGAACACTTGTTGAAGACGCCGAAGCTGTTTCATCTTCAAATGGCACGCCGTCGATTAGGTTTGAGGGTATTCGGTATGACCTTGAATCTGCATACACTGAGGGAAGAAGAATACGATCTGTTCGTGCAAATTATGAGGATCGTCTAGCTTCCGATCGTCGACAAATGGAGCTGCTTCACGAACAACATGACCGTCTTATGGATGTGCTTGAGAATATTGAACATGAGCATGAAACGTATAGGGCTCAGCTTTGGCAATTGGATCGAGAAATTGATGCGATCGAACGAAACGATCACATCATTGCAATGGTAGAACAACAACAAGAAACACTTTCTGGTTTTGACCGTCTTGGTACTGCTGGAAACCTTGACCAGGTTCGTTCACGACTTGCTGAAATACGGGCTGTACAAGAAGGCACTATTTTGGCTCTAACTGATACTGGTGCTGTGTCTGATTATGAGACTCGTGCAAGGTTTGATACTTCGGACCAGTTGTTTGAAAGTCCATTTGTTCAAACGGTGGAGAATGGTGTGGATGAGATAGATGGACCCTACGCACTTCTTAATTCAGATTAAAACATAGATACCCTTGCGTGTTGCAAGGCGTTTAGCACTGGCGGTGACTTCATGATGAAGTCGCCGCTTTTTCTGGCTAAGAGCCAACTTATCCCTGGGCCAGAATGGTGGCTTTTGGGTAATACCAAGAGAGTATGTCCTCCCAAGTTTCACCTCGCCCAGCAAGCTCTTGGGCACCATATTGGCACAACCCAACACCGTGCCCAATTCCAAAACCTGTTATAGATAGATTCGAGCCGTTTTTCTCACCATTAAGAAACGATGACCACACCCGATCCTTTGTTTTTGGCAATGATGGAATTGTGGCGTTCGCTGCTCGAACAAAATCTCGGGCGCGAACCTCGTGAGTTTCACTTCTTCGACCGTGAATAACCAGTTGGGTCGGGCGACCATGTTGATTCGTTTCAACTGACTCTATTGAACGAATCGTTCGGATGTCAGCAAACTTTGGAATATTCATTGGTTTTGCGCATGCGTTTAATCTTTTTCTCAAAAGCCTTGCCGAACGATTTGCTTTCCATTTATGAATATCCAACGATGTGCACAGATCCTCGCCAGGGTGTCCCTGGAGTGGTGGAATTTTGTGTTGTTCCGCCAAACTTATCGCGTCAGTCGCATTCGCAGCAAGACCACCACAACACGAACTGTAGTAAGCGGGGATTATATTGTTGTTGTAAAGAAGCACAACGCCTTTGGTTTCTTCTACGGCGCGGTGCGCAACCTCAAGCGCAACTTCCCCTAAAAACATTTGTGATGATGGGCCATCCGTTAGGTCATAGTGTGATTTTCCTTGACGATCAAGGTGGCTGCTAGTTGCATAGCTTCTCGCTGCGACTGCTTGAGCCGAAAACGTTTCAGGATGCCAGTGAGCGAATAATTCTCCGGCAATAACACCGGGCAAATATTTTTCGATTGGAATATGTGCAACAACATCAAAAGTGTCATCCATGTTTTCTTTTGGGTGTAACACGATTGTTCCTGATATTGTTTTGGTTTTCTCTGCAATTGTGATTTTTGTTTTGGGTTTTAATTCAATTGTTTTGGGTGTATTTCCAACAGATGTGTGTGTGAATATGTTGTCACCAATAGTCACCGCTTGTGCGTTTTTTCCGATTCTGACACGAATGTGTGTTGGTTCTGTAAAAATTCGAGTCTTTGGACGCTCTATTTCTTCACTACGACAGGAAACCAGACCCCCAGCAACAAACAGTCCAGATGCGACAATAAATTCTCGCCTGCTACATGGATAGTGTTCGATTATTTTTTTGTACATAAGTTCTTATAGTGTATCGATGGTACATTGCCTAAAAGGAGTTTCTTTATGAAATACACAATGCTATCTTTTGTAGGAACTACGATTGTTGTTCTCGTTGGGTTTGTGCTTGTTGTTGCCATTTTTGTGATTGGCATTTTTAACGGCCTTGTTGGGCTAAGAAACAGGGTTAAGAATGCTTATGCCCAAATTGATGTGCAATTAAAGCGCCGCTATGACCTGATTCCGAACCTTGTTGAAACAGCAAAGGGGTACATGAAACACGAAAGCGAAACGCTAGAAGCTGTAATTAACGCAAGAAATCAAGCAGTTTCTGCGGCATCTGCGGCCTCAAAAAATCCAACTTCAGCTGGTGCCATAAGTGATATCGCCGGAGCAGATGGCGCACTCACAGGAGCTTTAGGAAAACTTATGGTCGTTATGGAGGCGTATCCAGATCTTAAAGCAAACGAAAACATGATGCAGGTGCAAGAAGAATTAACAAGCACAGAAAACAAGGTTGCGTTTTCCAGGCAAGCGTATAACGATGTTGTTATGAATTACAACAATAAACGTGAAATGTTCCCATCGAACATTGTTGCGGGTTTGTTTGGTTTCAAATTTGCTCAAAGCTGGGAACTCGACGATGAGGTTGCCCGTGATGCGCCTAAAGTTAATTTTTAACATTTTTGTTTTGTTCGCTCAATGAACTTTTATGAACACCAAGATCGTGCACATCGAAGAACAAAAATTATTGTGTTTTTGTTCATACTTGCTGTTCTTTGCATCATTGCACTAATAGGTATTCCTGTGGGAATTGCAACCCAGTGGAGCCCTGGGGCCGTTGGGGCGTCTGCTATTTTTTGTTTACTTGTTGTTGGAATTGCCACTCTTGTGAAACTTTCTCAACTTCGTGGTGGTGGAGAATCTGTTGCAGAGATGCTTGGGGGAACTGCATTACACCGAGATGGGTTAAGCAGAGCAGAACGTAAAGTACAAAACATTGTTGAAGAAATGGCAATTGCAAGTGGAATGCCTGTTCCTTCTGTATATATAATTGAGGATGATGAAATAAACGCTTTTGCTGCTGGTTGGACAGCTGATGATGCGGTTGTTGGAGTTACCCGTGGTTGCATTGAAAAACTAAATCGAGATGAACTTCAGGGTGTTATTGCACACGAGTTTAGCCATATCTCACATGGAGACATGCGAATAAACATACGGCTAATTGGTGTTGTTTTTGGAATTATGGCTTTGGGGATAACTGGATGGGTGCTTGTGCGATATGTTGGACCAGCAGTTCTTCGAAGTTCTTCAAGATCTAGATCTAAAGATGGCGCAGGTGGTGCTGGGGTTGGGCTTGCCATTATTGTTTTTGGTTTGTTTTTAGCGTTGTGTGGTGCGATTGGAACGTTTTTTGGCCGGCTTATCCAGGCGGCTGTTTCTAGGCAGCGAGAGTTTTTGGCGGATGCTTCTGCGGTCCAATACACCAGAAACCCTGGTGGAATTGGCGGGGCTCTTAGAAAAATCGGTGGAATGAAGCAACTTAAGAACATTTCGTCTGAGGTCGGTCAATGTAACCACATGTTTTTTTCACAAGCCATGAACGCTATGTTTGCTAGCCACCCACCAATAACCGAGCGAATTGCTCGTGTTGAGGGTGTTGATGTATCGTCTCTCGGAGAACAACCATGTGTGTCGAGTTCCTCAACGCAAACCTCTGTGGCTTCGGGGGTTTCTGGGGCTTCTGGGGTTTCGGGGGTTTCGGGGGTTTCGCATTTTTCTTCGTCGTCTGTTCGTGAATCCGTTCGGAACTCGTCTGGTGTTGATGATGTTTGTTTACTTAAAGCAAAATTTTCTTTAGAGTCTATCGACCCCGTCATCAAAAAATCTTTGTCGAGCGGGTGGAGTGCCAGACTGGTGATGTTTGCTCTTGTTGCCAACGACAACAAAGAGTCCCAACAGATGGTTGCCAAAATTCTTTCGGTTGCTGAATTGGCTGAATACCGAAAATTTAGCTCGCTTGTGCTTACGGCTGACGCTACTTCACGCTTACCAATGATTGATTTTGCTGCACCAGCACTTAGGACGCTTAGCCCAGAACAAATTAAAACTTTTAATAAAAATATTGTTTCAGTTGTAAATTGCGATGGGGTTGTTGACCGTTTTGAATGGGTGTTGGTTTCTGTACTTCAAAAACACATGTCTGATATGTTTGGTGGCCGAAAAATTACACTTAGCAAAAAACCATTGTCTTCTTATTCAACATCAGTTTCAATTATTCTTGGAACATTAGCCTATTGTGGATCCACAAATCAAAGAGAAGCCACTTTTGCTTTTCAGTCTGGAGCCAATTCTGTTGATATGAACATTCAAATACCAGATGTGCTCGATTGCACAATGGGTTCTGTTAACGGAGCGCTGAAAGAACTGCGTTTACTGCGTTTTTCAGATAAAGAATTGCTTATCGAAGCATGTGGAAACTGTGTGACTCATGATGACAAAGTAACCGTTGTGGAAGCGGAAACTTTGCGTGCTATTGGGGATGTGCTCGATTGCCCAATCCCTATATATACATAAAAAAAACCGGCGGTCGCCGGCTTTTTGTGTTGGTTCTTTGTTGGTGTGTTAGTCGATGTTTCGAAGCTCTAAACCATGTTTTTTTAGTTTTGCACTAATTTCAACAAGGCTTGTGTTACCAAAGTTTTTGATGCCCATAAGTTCTGCTTCGGTTCTAATTGCTAGTTCACCAAGTGATTGAATGTTCAATGCTTGTAGTGCTTTTCTAGCACGAACCGTTAGATTGAGAGCTGAAACTGGTTGTTTGAGGATTTGTTCGGGTGCGTGGTTTAGTAATTCATCGTATCTATCTTGGTGAACCCTGCTAATGTGTCCGCTTTCGGCACCTTGACCCAATCGAAGATTGCGTGCAGTCAACATGTGTTTGATTTCTACTAAGGAAGTCTCTCCAAAATTTTTGTAACTCAATAACTCATTTTCAGAAACCTTTAGTAAATCGCCAAGTGTTCGAATCTCCATCTTCTTCAAACAGTTGCGTGCTCGCACAGAAAGTTCAAAGTCTGTAACTGGCGTATTCATCATAGCGGCGTTTTTGGCTGCATCTCGTGCAATTTCTTCGTCGTAATACATGTCGGTAGAGGATTGGACATCAACGATATATAGCTTTGCTCTCTTGTGATTTGGTTCGGTGTCTAAAATTTGTCGCAAACATTTTTCTGCTGCGTTTAGGTTTCCCCTATCTTCGTAAATTACAGACAGGTTTAATAGTGAACTTATGTGTGGTCGTTCTGCCGATGTCAGTTCTTCATATAAACTGATTGCCTCAGATTCTTCGCCAACTAGGTCGAGCAAATAAGCGAGTTTGAATTTGTGTTCTGGGTTGGTTCCGTGTGCAACCGCTTGCCGAAGTTCTTCGATGGCACCTATACGGAATCCGTTTTTTTCGTGCTCGATAGCTGCCTCATAGTGATTATCTGCTTGGGCTGGGTTGCCGCTACCTATAACTGTTTCTAGTCCGTTTTGTTGGTTCACTTTTGCATCTCCGTCTCTTTGTAAAAATACGTGACCTTAAATTGTACTAAACCCTGGCACATAATGCAAAAGCTTACTCGTCTATGGCTGGTGGATCGACAAAATCGGCTATCGCAGCATCTGCCTCTGGTGATGGAGGGCCAATTGTAAGCGGAGCAGCCCTTGCGGCCTCCACGCCCTCGTCCCCTTCAAGAAGTTTTATGCTTCGCCACCCACCACGCTCAAAGCGAATTGTCATCGTTATCCCAATAAGAATTACGTATGTTGCAGCTGCAATCCAAGGCCCAATTGATCCAGCTTGTGGAAAATACGTTACCGCAACCCATCCACCTCCAACGATAAATACCCAACTATACACGGCAGTAACCACTCCTGGCCAAACCGTGTCCCCAGCCCCCCGAAGGGCACCTGTATACACAATACCAAGTGCGTCTACTGTTTGAAAAATGGCAACCATGATTAACATGTTTGCGCCAGTGCTAATTATTTCTTGCAGTTCTTGGTCTGTATAGCTAGAGTCGTTAACAAACCACTCCATGAGTTCGTGCCTAAACACAACAAAAATTATTGCGCAAAGAGTCATATACACAAGAGCTATGCCGACACCAACGCGTGCTCTGGAAACAGCAATGTCTGGTTTTTTTGCCCCAATGTATTTTCCAACAACCGAGTTTATCGCAACATTAATTCCTACCGCTGGCATAAAGCTTAGGTGTAAATATCCCAGCGCAATGTATCCAGCAGCCATTGCATTTGTTCCATATTTTCCTACAAACACAGTCATAAACAGTGCCCAACAAACAATTTCGTTTCCCCACTGAATGGCTCCTGGCCAACCAATTTTAAAAATCGCCCGCATTGTTTTTAGGCATGGCTTCCACGGAGCGCGTGTTGAATATTTGTTATTGAATGTTGGACCAAGAAAAATTATGAGTGGAATAATCATCTCCATAAACATTCCTATCACGGTTGCGATTGCCGCTCCTTGCAACCCAAGTGCTTTTGTTCCAGGAATACCAGGAACAAGTCCAGAAATCCCATCTTCTCCAAAAATTAGAATGTAATTTGCTATTACGTTTACAACGTTTGCGATAATTGTAGAGACGGTTATTATTTTTGGCATATGCATGCCAAAAAAGTATTGAGAGAATCCCCTACCAATCAACAAGAATAAACTGCCGACAAGAGTATAGGTTGCGTACTGCGTTTCTAAAACTACAAGTTTCACTTCCTCTTGTGACGAGTGAATGTAGTTAAAAATATATGGAACAACAAATATAAATGGGAAAATGATGAGAAGCCAAGAAATTGCAGCCATCCAACCCGCAGCCCATGGATATTTTGGGCCGTTTTTAGGAGTACCAGCCCCAAGGTGTTGGCTTACATATGTATTTACTACTGTAACTACACCCATAACAGTTGCGATAATTGCAAACGCCCATGTGCCGGCATTTCCTTGTGCGGCAATTTCTGTTGGCCCAACTTGGCTTAACATTAACTTGTCAACAAATTGCATCACCGTGAAACTTGTCATTGTGATGATTGTTGGCCACGCCAACGACCACACCTCTCTAACGGCAAGTCGCAGATCTGAAAGGTTTAGTTTTTTGTTTTCTGGCTGAGCGTCCTCAACCATGGTCGGCTTTTACATCCCATCGGCCACGCTTGGGTGCCTGGCTTCCTCCGCCACCATCAGCATCAATAACCTGTTGAATCAATTCTTCTGTAAGCCGACTTGGGTGCCCCTGCCAGCGCACAACATCATCGCTACTAATAATCATTGCAAGTGGAATCCCTTTGCACGAAACAGCGTTTTGCATTCTTTTATTTGGGTCCACGGCGACCCCATATTTCATTTTTGTTTTTCGTGTAAAACTTTTCACTTTAGATGCTGTTTCTCCAGACACTCCAACAATGGCGATATTGTCACCAAAGTGTTCTTTTAACTCGTTCATGTGTGGTATTGAGCGAACGCATGGTGGGCACCATGTTGCCCAAAACTCGACTATTCTAGTTTTTCCGCTCACATCAACTTCTCCAGAAATCCACTCATCAACCTCAAATTTTGGTGCTTTTTTCCCTTGTTGATTCTTCGCTGATCCAAATTTTTCGCTATATGCTGGGTACGAAGCCGCTGTCTCTGATTCTTTCGCCGTTTCTGGCTGTTCAAATGTTTTTGTTTTCTTTCTTGGATTAAATGGTTTGTCGAGCAACAAATCTACGGTTTTTGCTAACCACTTGTTTTGTATACCAACGTGGCGAACTGCTCCGTTTCGGTCAATGATAAAGTTTGTTGGTGTTTTATAAAAACCGAGTTGGTTGCATGTTTCTCCGGTTGGGTCAACAATTGTGTTAAATGTAAGTTCTTTCTTTTTAATATAACTTTCTGCAGACTTGTTCCCATCTGGTGTGTGTATGGTTAACAACACCACATCTTCTGGGTTGCTGGTTTTTTCTAGTAAATTACTGATTATAGATGCTGTTCGTCTACCCTTTGATTTTGCATTTGTCCAAGACTGAACAACGACAACTTTGCCAAGATGATCTTCCCAGTTGGATGATTCTGCACCGTCTGGAAGTATCCAATATGCGCTTTCAGCAATTGGTGGAGGTGCAAAAGAAACCATTGCTTCGATTGATTGACGGTCCTGTTTGTCAAGATCGCCGTCCATCCAGTTGTTTGATACTGTTGTTTCTTGTGCTGTAATTCCAGCGACACAACTCACGAACAGTGTTGTGATAGTTAACATGTCACACCTCCTATGTTTTGTTGGTTATATGCTACCAGTTTCCAATAACTTGGAGAAGGTCGGAAACATTGATGCTTCCGTCTGGAACTGTATCTGCGCCACAAATGCCTTCACAGAAACCCCAGTTTGAGATGATGTTTAACAAGTCTGACACATCTACAACACCATCACAATTAACGTCGCCTTGGATTGCAGTGTTTGATAGTGCAAGAAGTTGTACATCATCAATGTTCCATCCAGAATATCGCCACGCTGAGTCTGTTGTTCCCATTGTCCAGCGTATTTCAACCGTGTTAGCGGTGCCAATAGTTTGAGAAAGGTCATAAGAAACAGAAACCCACTGAGAATCTTCTATAACAGATGTGTTTGTCCACAATGTTGACCAAGCACCACCATCGCCGCGTACAGATATTGAGGCGTGGTCATACGATGGTTGTTCAACATTTAAATATCTATCAAATTGAAGTTGTATGTTTTGTTGGTTTGAAACATTAATGGTTGGGGTTACTAAGTGTTTTTCTGCAAGGTTGTTTTCGTAATCACCTTGAAGGTTGTACCCAAAAACATATTGGCCAGTTGCACCAGTTGTTGGATCGGGATTTCCATATTGACCGCCACCACCAGTTGGTGTTCCCCATGACCAAAGACCTGATGTTTGCCAGTTAGGATTGGTGTCCATATTCCAGTTTTGAATTTCTGTAGCCACGCCTACTTGCAGAACTTCTTCTCCAAGCGGATACCTGTGAGTTTCTCCGTCTGTGGATTCAATACTAATCCAATACTCGCTGTTAACACCACAGGTCGATATTGGTATCTGAGCTGTATATTGTGTTCCTGAATCGTGCTGAATTGACCGAGTAGCAAAAGGTCCATTGCTTCCATAACGAACATGGAGTGTTGCGGTATTTTCGAGCAACACTTCTTCAAAAACTGGTTCTATATTAATTGGAAGCGTTTGCATTTCACCCGCTAGTCCAAACCCAGGAACACCGTTTGGAAACGAAAACGAAACTGAATTTTGAATAAACCGAAGCATTGCCATTGCTCCGGCTAGATTTTCTTCGCATGTTGGCAAGATTTCGTTTGGTGGAAGGTCGAATCCCGGCGAGCCAGTAGGTCTCAGTTCAATTGTATAGGAGAGGGCACCGCGGTCTGTTACCCAGTCAGGAAATACTCCGTCCGCCAAATACAATAAGTCGCCACCTGTTCCAGCAGCATACGTTTCACCATGAACACTTAATATTGCATCGCTTATGTCGTTTGACAGTGCTTTTACTATATCTACTCGTGGTGGCGTGTTGTTGCTACTTGCCCACGGCTCAAGAACCAGTTGTGAATAACTATGAAAATCAATATGTGCCACTAGGTTTGGAAGGGATACAACCAAGTCCCTCATTGCTTGCGCCTCTGGTTCGGAAAACGCGCTTGGTCCGACATACACATCACTACACGTGTTTGTACTTGTGCTGTCGCCACCATTCCAAGCAAAACCCCAGTTTCGGTTTAAATCTACACCCTCGCACGATCCAGAGTTGTTCCTCCTGTTTTTTCTCCAAAAGCGATCGCCATTTGGAGCGTATGTAAACTCGTATCCATCTGGATTCACGATTGGAACAATTATTATTTCTGTGGTTTCAAGAATTGTTGTTATTTCAGAATCAACGTTCCAACCTTCAACCAGCGCATCAATAATATACATTGGAACCATGACTGCAACCCACTCTCGGGCGTGTTGGCATCCGTTCCATAGCACTTGCTTTCTTCCAACAGAATCTCCTGGCGCAGTAATTCGTATCCCATTTATGTTTCTCCCCTCATGTGTTACTCCGACCGTAAAGACTGATGCTATGTTTGGGTACGCTTGTTCAACTTGGTTGAGCCGAGTGTTAACTTCGTTCCAGGTTTTAAAATCGCTATACCAACCACCAAGCCCGCGCATTCTAGCTTCTTCGCGAGATTGTTCATATTTTAAAATATATGAATCGATGTTGGTTTCTAACACCTCAAAATCTATCTTCATTTTTTCTGCAAATTCAATATGAGAATCATCGAACAACATGGGCGTCGAGCCTTTGTGGTCAAAGCAGTCCAAAGACCGAGCCCCCAATTCGCGAAGCGTGTTAAGTTGTTTTTGATTTTCGATATGAGCACGGACTATAGAGGTTCCCTCATATTGACCGGCTGAAAGAATGGCGCCTATTGTTATGGTGATTGTAGAAAACAGCATCATGGTGACCTCTATTATGAGACATTTGCATTAAAAAGCGAGTGTTTTTTATATGTTTTCGTGATTGACAAGGTTTGGTTGCAATGGGATGCTGTTGAAATGAAAATAACTTTAGGATTTATCGTTTTCTTTCTTTTTTCAGCTGGGTGCACTTCTGCTCCGCTTGGACCCACACACGTCTCTGATGTTGGCATTTTGGTTAGGGAAGACGTTACCATAATCAGGCCTGTGTCTGCAAAGCGTGTCGATTGGTCAGAACTCTTATCTAAAATCCACGGTGCGGATGTTATTTTGCTTGGAGAGCAACATGACCACGCGGTAGGACATGCTGTACAACTTGCCGTTGTTGAGGATGTGATGGACACATATCCAAACAGTGTTCTTGCGCTTGAAATGTTAGAGCGTGACGAACAAAATCTTATCGATGACTATATGGAAGATTTTATTGACGATGAGGATTTTGAAAAATTAACCAACTCTAAAAACTGGGGGGCGAGTGGTGGGTGGGTCGCGTGGTACCAACCGATTGTTGATGCTGTAAAAAGTCGTGGTGGAGGTGTGGTTGGTGCAAACGCACCGCGTCGTTATGTTCGGATTGCAAGAATTGATGGGTATGAAAAAATTGATGAATTAACTGGAGCTAGGCGTGGTTACATTGATTACCCAGAAGAACTTTCTGGTGGTAGGTATCGTCAACGATTTTGGGAACTTGGGGAGAAGATGCATGACGATGAAGATTCTGATGAAGATTCACCCGAGATTGATGTGAGTGTAATCGACCCAGATGATCCAATGTTGCCTGTTTTTCGGAGCCAACAAGCGTGGGATGCGACTATGGCTCAATCGGTTGTTAATGCACATCCCGGTGGTGATAGAAAGGTGATTCTTCTGGTTGGGCAATTTCACGTTGAATATGACGGTGGCATTGTTCAAGAATTACGCAACAGAATGCCAGAAGCAAAAATTCTTGTGGTTTCAATTCAAAGGGAAATCCCTGAAGAAGATTGGGGAGGAACCCCACCTATCGCAGATTTTATGATTGTTGAAAAAGATAGTAATTAGGATCCGGCAGCACATCGCGATAACCTGTCTTGAATAGCGAGCCAGCTTGGTGTTGGTGGTGGTTTTTCAATAAAAATAACAGATGCTCCGATGTCGTCTAGTTCTCTTAATGCACCATACATTTTTGCGCCATATTCTTTTGGTGATGTTGGCATTTGAATATTCTTTTTGGACTTTATGGGGATACCAAACAACACTATTGTTGCACATGTGTTGTCTTGTGTTTTTATTATTTCATTAGTGGACACAAGTCGTGTTGGTGTGTTTGGAGCATAGTGTTGGAGTGATGTTCCGGGAGAATCTGTTTGCGATGTTTGTCTTTGGTTGGATATTATCCCAATTACACTCTCAATTTCATCACGAGTGATGGTTCCAGGGCGAAGTATCTCGGTGGCACCCACAAGCGATAAAACTGTTGATTCAATTCCATCTTCACATGGTCCACCGTCAAGAGTGTTGACACAAAAACCAAACGCGTCTTCAACGTGCTGCGCTGTTGTTGGAGAAATGTAACCAGAAACATTTGCTGATGGTGCCGAAACGGGGTGCCCAAATTGTTTTAAGAGTTTTTGAGCAACGATGTGTTTTGGGCACCGAATTGCAATTGTTTCTCTTCCTCCACAAGCTGATTTAGGAACACTCTTTTTTTTAGGAAGAACTATTGTGAGTGGTCCGGGCCAAAATTCTCTTGCTAGAGACTCACACCTGTCATCCCAATCATCAGTAAGTTCATTTACAAAAGACACATTTTGTATATGCGCAATCATTGGGTTGTTGATTGGTCGACCCTTTGTCTTGTAAACAAGGTCTATTGCATTGGTGTTAAATGTATCGCAACCTAATCCATATACGGTCTCGGTTGGAAACGCCACAATTCCTCCGTTTTGTAGGGTTTTTACTGCAGAATCAATCGCCTCGTCGGTTGGTGCTTCTATGGTCATTCTATGTCCACTTGGTGCATTTCGAGTGTAGTCCCCATGGCCAAGTATAGTTGTGATATTGATTTGTTGTAATTAATAATTGAAGCAAACTCTGCAATTCTTGCTGTCGCCAATACCGACTGTGTTTGTAATTTTAAATTCAAAAATGTTGGACTTAGCCCAGCCATAGTTTCTTCTTCTACGTTTAGTGCCCGAAGGTTTTCGGCTTGAGCAATCCGAAACGCCTTGTTTGCTCTGATAAGTTCTGCGTTTGTCACAATGTCTCGAAGAGCGGTTTTAACTTCGATTGTTGCTTGTTGAATTGCTTGTTTATATGTTGCAACAGCGCTCATTTTTTGAAGACGTGACGACGTGTAGTTTGCTTCTGCGGCTCTGTTTCCAAGTGGTATTTGAAATGATAAACCGGCAAGATAGTTTACATAGTCTGCATTAAAAACTTCAGTGTATCCATCACCAGCGGTATCACCAAGGCCATAAAAGGACATTTGTGCCTGCATGTCAAGTTGCGGCAGTCTTGCGTTATCAGCCACCTGAACGTTTATGTCTTCGGCTTGAATTGCCAGGGTTAGTTTGTGAAGGTCTGGCCTGTTTTCTAAAGACGTCATAATTGCTTGTCTAAGTGATATAGAGATTTTAGTTGCTTCAATAGCGCCAACTGGCTGGATAACCTCTTCAGTTTGAAGCGAGAACTCGTCTGTATTTATTAATTTTTTTATTGCGTCAGATGCCTTTTGAACCAACGATTGTTGTTTAATCACATCTGCTTTTCTTTGTTGAACAGTAGCAACCGCTTGTGCATAATCTGCCTCGCCGGCGTCATAAGTTCTGCGAATATCGAGTATTTTTACCACCTTTTCGCCCTGGTCAAGAAGCCATGTTTTAACCTGCAGTGTCTTCCACTGTAGGGCTAGGTTTAAGTACTCTTGTTCTGTTGTTGTTACAACTGTGTTCAGTGTGTTTCGCAAATCTTCTTTAGATTGCCCATGAACTATTTCTGCAATATGAACTTGTGCCCTTGTAACGGTTTCCCCAAAGTTTCGAAGAAGTGGTTGAGTAAGGTCTATTGTTCCAATCGACTGCCACGCGGGATCTGGTGTGACCGATGTTCCTGTTGTTGAGTTGTTTGTTTTTGTGATGTTTGTAGAGAGCGTAATAGACCCTCCGCCATAAAGTTGTCTTACTAATGACAAGTTTCCATCAAAGGTGTCTGAAGATGATTCAGCAGAGTTTACCGGCGTGCCACCAACAACAACTTGTTGTTGTGGTTTGTTTGAGTGCTGTGAGGTTGCTCCTGCTCCAAAAAGAAAGTCGAACGCCGCTTCTTGGGTTTTTGTTGATTGTTCTTTTATTGTTGGTTGTATCGAGGCGATTTGTATATCAAGGTTGTTTTCAATTGCAAACAAAATCGCTTCGTCCAGATACATCGAAACTGTTGTTGGTTTGTTGTAGTAAAGGTTGACGCCAAGGTTTGACTCCCAGTCGTCTTCGAGGTTTGCTGGTGATAGTTCTAATATTTCTTCCAACCTGCTAGCTAGTGATTCCTCTACTTCTGTTGGTCCTTTGTGTGGCAGTTCTATAAGGATATCGGGGTCAATTATCCCATTTATATCTTCCACTATTACAGGTTTTTCGGTATGTGGGTCGATGGTTGTTTTGTTACTTTTCAGTGGAGAAGAGCATCCATGAGACAGTGTGATGGTAATCAAGGCGATAATTTGGGGGGTTTTTTGATACATGTATTGAGAATATCGTTATCTAAGAGGTTGCTAGAACTGGCGAAGATGGATACCCTCACCATTATTACGTGTCCTGCAAAACAAGGAAGTCGAGGAGGCCAATAATGCCAACAAAACAATATAAAAAACAATCATTTTTAATGGTGCTTCTAGTACCAACAACCATTGCACTTGCGCAATCAAATGATGGGAGTTTGGGTGATTCTCCGTGGATTGGGGTAGTGACTGCTGAAACCGCTGATATTCGCTGTGGTTCGAACGAAAGTTACTATGCGATTGCTACCGCGAAAAAAGGTGATCTTGTTCGTGTTCACGGTAAGCGGCAAGACTGGTTAAAAGTAGATACCTCTGGAAGTGTTTTTGAAGACACCGTTGGATATATAAAATATCCTGCGGTTGAAACCGACGTTTTTGAGGTGACTGGTGAAAGTGGGTGTGTAAGTGGTGATTTGGATGTTCTTGCAAAAAACACCGAGTCTGTAGATTTGTACCGATCATGGCGTCCAATACTTCAATTACAAAGCGGGGATCAGGTTCAGGTTGTTGAATCAACAACGACTAGCCCTGGAACGTTGCACCGTGATGCGTATGTTGTTCATACGATTAAATTACCAACAAACGCAATTGGGTGGGTTGACTCTTCAACTATTGAGCGAGCAACCCCAGAACTAATTTCTATGTTAAGTGATGGTGCTGGTTTTGAAATTATTCCAACAGAATCTGTTTCTCTTGAAACTGCCGAAACTGTTGTTGTTGAAACAAAACCTGTTCGACTTGAACCGTTGACGCTTGTTGGATTAGAGGAGGCGTGGAAAAAAATTACCGCTGAACCTGCGATGGGTGCCGAGGTGGAACCACTAAGAGTTATGTACTTAGAATTGCTTTCTGAGAATAGTGGCGACCTGGTTATTGAGCAAATTGCTGGTGGTCGAATAAAACAACTTGGTGTGTGGAGTGGTTTACAAAAGCAACGGGAAAAGATTGAGTCACTCAGGCTCAATCTGGCGGAAAAATCTGGAGATGTAACCGATTACCAGTCTGTTGTGTCTTTGTATGGTGACTATGTTTTGGTTGGACGATTATCTATGTCTAACACTTTTAATGGTCAACTTCGCCCTTTTATGTACCGAATTCAGGATGTAGATTCTGGACGAACTTTGGGTTATTTGCCTGTAAACAAGGATTGGGATCTCACAGGACTTGTTGGTGAAACAATTGGGCTTGTTGGCAACGATAGCTGGAACGCTAACTGGCGTGTTCGTGTTGTTGATGCCAAGAGGTTTGATATTTTGTCACCCACTACCGCTACCGTTACTCCTGATATACAATAGTACGCTTTCCAACCGAGATGATCACTATCAGACTCCCAATCGATCATCTAGGGTGGAGCCCACTTCCCTCACCCTGTTTTAGGAACGAGGGTTCTTTGGGGCATTAGCTCAATTGGGAGAGCGCTGCCTTTGCAAGGCAGAGGTTATCGGTTCGAGCCCGATATGCTCCATTAAAAAACCACAAACACTGTTTGTGGTTTTTTAATTGCAACACCATTGATACTCAACTCGGGCGATAGACGTCGTACCGAATCGTTTTACCCTCATGTACTGCTACTGGATTATTTTTTATATGTTGCGAGTGTGTTGGTCGTTTAATCACAATTCTTTGGGTTGCTGTTTGAAGAGCAGCTTCAAACATTAGCGTGGTTTCTTTTGGGTTTTCGTGACCAACTATTGATTGGAGGGCCTGAATGTGCCCGGGTGGCAACGCGCTCTTTTTCTTTTTTGGAGGAAACATTGGGTCTATATATATAACTTCGGGGTTTTCTATTTTAGAAAAATGATTAATCGAGTTTGATTCAACAAACTGTAACCTCCCACCAATTGCCTCATCGAGTTCCGTGTTTAGCTGGGCTCGATACAGCCCGTCTCTTAACAATACTGAAATAATTGGAGACTGCTCGATTGCTATTACGTTGTACCCCATGAGTGTCAACAACATTGCGTCTTTTCCAAAACCAGCTGTTGCATCAATTACTGTTGTATAGTCGCCTATGGCTTTGGGAAGTTGTTGTTTTTTTGAAAGATTCCCAGCTCCAATTCGCCTGTCAATTGTAGAAAAATCTACCAGAATGCCTTTTTTGTGAATGTGGCTTGATAGTCGAAGCTCGACCCCCTTTGCCCCAAAATAAACCGTATATTTTGATTTTGTTTTATCTCTGCCGAGTTGTTCAATCAGGTGTGCAGATTCTTTAACAAGACGATCATCCTGAGTATCAACAACCACCTCAACACCTTCTGGGTGCTGTACACTGCCTTGTCTAGTTTTTGAGAAAGACATATTTTGATTTATTTTACAGTTGAATTCAACACCGTAATTGTCCAACCAAGACAGTTTTCTAAGCAGCCACATGTATTCATTAGGAGTTTTACATGATGAATCGTCTACTTCTTTTATTCCTTCCTTGTTTTGCGGTATGTTCATTGGCTCATAGCCAGGTTCAACCAGAGGTATTTGTTTTGGATAATGGGATGAAGTTTATTCTTCTACCTCGCTCAGAAGAACCAAACAACATCGCTGCTGGATGGGTTGCGAAAGTTGGGTCTGTAAATGAGCGACCAGGAATTACTGGGTTGAGTCACTTTTTTGAACACCTTATGTTTAAGGGGACAAAAACCATAGGTACAAGAAATAGTATTAAGGACGCTTCCTACACAAATAAAGAGCGGGATTTGCGAAACGCTATGCTTGATATTATTTGGACGGAACAATATGACCGATTTAAACAGGGTGAGATTGATGATCCTTGGGACGCATCTTACGACACCGAAGAGTTGTCAATACTCAGAGAATCCCTGCGAAACACAATGGATGAACACCGAAGCGTAATCATTAAGGATGAGATATCTTCTATATATCAGAGTGAAGGCGCTGTCGGGTTGAACGCTTTTACTAGCGAGGATGTTACTTTTTACATAAACCAACTCCCGGCAAACAAACTTGAACTTTGGTGTTGGGTTGAATCTGATCGGCTTGCAAACAGTGTGTTTAGGGAGTTCTTTTCGGAACGAGATGTCGTTCATGAAGAACGTAGATTGAGAACAGAATCTTCGCCAACTGGAGAGTTTCAGGAACAATTTAACTCTATGTTTTGGCAGGCGTCACCATACTCGTGGCCTGTTATTGGGTGGCCAAGTGATTTAAACAGTTACACTCTAGAAGAGGCGAAACGATATTTTGATATTTACTATCAACCAAGCAACCTTGTTGGTGTTCTTGTTGGGGATTTTGATGTCAAAACAGCCACCACAATGATTAAAAAATATTTTGGTCAACTTCGCGCAGGGTCTTCCCCGCCACCACCGGTACCCACCATTGAACCATCTCAAAAAGCTTCTCAGCGCATGGTGGCAGAGGTTGACGCCCAGTCACAAATTGAAATTAGATATCACGCTGTTCCGTTTAGCCACGCCGATTCATATGCTCTTGATATTTTGTCTGCGGTATTAAATGGAAAAACTGGGCGGCTGTACAAATCTATGGTTGAGGGTGAAGAAATAGCAACCAGCGCATCGTTTTCTCTTGATGCTAAAAAATATGCTGGTTTTCTCTCTTTTTCTGGGACAGTAAAGGGTGGTGCAAGACCAGAGAACATTGAAGAGTCTTGGTATGAACAGGTGTCCATCTTACAAAACGAGCCTATCTCTGAAAAAGAGTTAGAGAAGGTCAAAAACAATGTAATAGCTGATCAGTACAGGCAACTACAAAGTAACTTTTACTTGATGATTCAGTTGGGATATTTTGAGGCGCTAGGTGGTTGGGAGTACATCAATGACTCTGGTAATAAACTTCTTGAAGTAACGCCGGACGATTTAGTGCGAGTTGCAAACAAGTATTTGACAACAAATAATAGTTCTGTGGTCATCTACAATCGATTGCATGGTGGCGAACCTGTTGATGAGGAGTTAATGGCGTTTGGACCACAAGAACAGGCAATGATTAGGGCAGCAATGCTTGATTTTGAGACTATGTCTGCAGAAGATTTGTTGGACGCCAGTCAGCAAATGAGGTCGCAAATAACACAAATTCCTTCAGAAATGCTACCTGTGTTCGAGTACATTCTGAAAAAGCTTGAAGAACGGTGTAATGAATTTGTTGGCGAAGCACCAGCTGATGTGGTTGATGAAGAAAGTGTTGAAGATGTGGTTGAAGAAAATAAAACTCCTGAAGTTGTACCAGTTGTTGAACTGGTTCAGCCGGGAATAATTCAACTTGATCCGCAGCAGATGGCACAAGCAACGGAGTTTTTAGAGAATCTCTATGGTAAGCCTCTTGGAGACCTTGTTCAAATCCATGCAGCGCTACAGGGTGCTATGACCGCTGTGCCTGATGATGAGCGTGTCATTCTTGAGTATATCATTCAAAAACTCTTGGTCTACATTGCAGAACTAGAAAAATAAAAACCAACTTTATACAACGAGATTTTATATGTTAATAACAAATTTTTTATTGTTACAAAAACCCACGACCTTAAGACACAAAACAATATGTGTGGTGGCACTTTCTTTGTTTTGTTTTATGATTGTTGGTTGTGGAGACCTTGGAGAAAAAAGCGAAAAAAGTAATCCTGTTGGTCCAGGCCATCCTAAAGATATTGTGTACCCTGAGTTTGTTTTTGATGTTCCTGACGCGGAATCTTTTATGGAAACTTTGGACAATGGCGTTCGTCTCTTTGTGGTTGAAGACAGAGAGTTGCCACTTGTTCAGGTCACAGCAACTTTTAGGGGCGGGAAATATCTAGACCCAGACAATCAGGTTGGTTTAACAAACATTATGGCTACTTTGATTCGTGATGGTGGAACATCAACAATGACTGCGGAGAAACTTGATGAAACACTCGCGTTTCTTGCTGCTAATGTTGATGTTCGTGGTGGCAGGGCAACTATTACGGCGAATCTTGATTGTTTGGAATCAAATTTTAAAGAAAGTTTTGAGTTGTTCTTTGACATGTTGCAACACCCAGCTTTTCAAGAGTCTAGGGTTCGGGTCGAGAAAGACAGCGCTATCGAGGGAATGAAGCAGCGAAACGATTATCCGTCTAGAATCTTAAAAAGGGAATTCTCATCAAAAATGTTTGGTGATTCTTATTTAGGGAAACAACCTGTGGCAGACGCTGTTTCTTCTATCAATAAAAACTCTTTGCTAAAGCAATTTGATAAAATTATTGCTCCTGCAAATCTGGTTTTATCTGTTAGTGGTGATTTTGACAGAAACCAAATGGTTCAGTTTATGAACGAAACGATTGGTAGGTGGGGTGGAGAATCTGATATACCTAATCCTCCAAACATTACACATAATTTTGAGCCTGGAATTTATTTTGTAGACAAAGATGTTCCTCAGGGTGGAGTTAGGGTTGGCATTCGCTCTGTTCAGCAAGGCGATCCTGATGTGGAGCCGCTCTCTGTTATGAACTATATCCTTGGTGGCGGTGGTTTTAGTAGCAGAATTACCCAAAGTATTCGTAGCAATGAGGGTTTGGCTTATGGTGCTGGATCTGGTTTTTCTGCAAGCCCGTGGGGCGATGGTGTTTGGGTTGCTAGTTTTGAGTCTAAAAGTTCTACTGTTGCGCTTGCAACAAGGTTGTTGTTCGATGAAATTGAGCGGATAAAAACCGAACTGGTAACCGATGAGGAGCTCGAGCTTGCTAAAAAGTCCCTAATTGAACAGCTCCCGAGCATTTTTCAATCAAAAGCTGGAACACTTGGTGTCTTTGTTCAAGACACGCTCACTAACAGGGATCCTAACTATTGGGAAACTTATCGAGACAAAATAAAATCTGTAACAGCCGAGGATGTTATGCGGGTTGCCAACAGGATTTTGCTGCCAAGGAAAATGGTGGTGGTAATTGTTGGTGATTGGGACACCATAGTTGGTGGTGATGCTGGTGGAAGGGCGTCCATGCAGGATATTTCATCTGTTGTTGGTGGAGAAATTGTCGAACTTCCGATGCGTAATCCGCTTACTTTAGAGGTTCAAAACAAATAACCTTTTTAACGGTTGGTAGTGATACATAAACGCATATTGTCTACCAACATAAATAACATTGGTGTAGCATGTTTGGATACAATTCACACCTTTGGAACCAAATAATACAATGGCAAGACCAGTAAAACCAGGTTGGATAACCGCAAAGACTGCGGACACTAATGATCTTTATGAAAGATCTGTTCAATGCCCAGAATCTGAGGTAGATTTGATTATTCAGGCGTGGGATGAGATTCGTGGCAGAGAGCCAGTAACTTTGCGAGAAGATTTTTGTGGAACTTCAGCCGTTGCTAGAGAGTGGGTACAACGAAATGATTTTTGCACCGTTGTTGGTGTTGATTTAAACTCAGATGTTTTAGCATGGGCGAGCAACCGAATTGAAAAAGACCTAACACAACAACAGCGGTCGCGTATTCAATTAATAGAACACGACGTTATGACTATTCAGTCTGGTTCTGTTGATTGTGTTTTGGCTATGAACTTTAGTTATTATGGTTTTAAGAAGCGTGAAACACTAAAACAATATTTTACTTCGGTTTATAACAGTCTGGTTGATGATGGCCTGTTTTTACTAGATGCGTATGGAGGAAGCGATTCTTTTTTAGAGATGGACGAAGAGCGAGACCTTGATGGGTTTACATATGTCTGGGATCAACATTGCGTCAATCCCATAACTGGAGATATTGTTAATTACATACATTTTGAGTTTCCTGACGGATCAAAAATTAAGCGCGCTTTTACTTATGAGTGGCGGTTTTGGACGCTTCCAGAGATTAGAGATGTTTTGTTAGAATCTGGTTTTTCTAGTGTTAATGTGTATTGGGAGGGTACTGATGAAGATGGTGAGGGTGATGGTGTTTGGTCAATCGATACTCGGGGTGAGGCTTGCGCTGGTTGGGTTGCGTATATCGCTGCGGTAAAATGAAAACGCTTATTGATATGACATCGCGCGTTGGCAGTTGGTTGTCAAAAGAGTTGGACGAAGTATCCATCGTGATGTCTGAACACTTAAAAAATAAACACAGCGCTGTAAATGATGTTTGTGATGAGTTGGCCGCTTATAAAGGGAAAATGTTGAGGCCTTCGCTTTTGTTGTTGACATGGAAAACTGTTTCAAAAGAACAGATTGTTCCAAAGTGTGTTCACGTTGCCGCTGCTGTTGTGGAGTTAATTCACCTAGCAACCCTAGTGCACGACGATGTTTTAGATGAAGCAGACCTTAGGCGAGGAGAAAAAACAATTAATAGTCTTCGAGGAAACGAAGCTGCCGTCATGATTGGTGATTATTTGCTTTCTAGTGCTTTTCATCTTTGTTCTACTATTGAGAACCCAAGGCTAAATCTTTTGTTGGGAGAGGTAACCAACACCATTTGTGCGGGCGAGGTTGTTCAATTGTTCCACAGAAACAATGTGGATCTTGATATAGATTTGTATTATCAGATTATTCACGATAAAACAGCTTCGCTAATTGCTGCTTCTTGCGAAATGGGTGCGATATTGGGTGGTGCTACTGATGGCGAAGTACTGGTTTTAAAGAAGTTTGGAATGTCTGTTGGAACAGCGTTCCAGATTAAAGACGACTTGCTTGACCTTCTCGGTGAACAAAAAAGTATTGGTAAGCCAGCCGGCAGAGACCTTGAAAAAGGGAAACTTACTTTGCCAATTATTTCGTTTCTTTCAGAAAACCCGGGGCTAAAGCCAGTTGTCCAAAAAGTCATTATAAATAATGACCGAGAAGAGCTACATAGAATGCTTGACTCAACAGATTCTATTGCAAGCGCGTTTGGTGTTGTTAACACGCTTGTTGAATCTGGAACTACTCCTGTTCGAAAACTGTTTAACAACGATGCTTCTGTTCAAATTTGTGCGCTAGCAGAACAACTAAAACACACTATTTAGGTGGAGTGTTCTGAATTTTTGGTATCATTAAGCACGATACAGTGACGAACGTGTTGTTCGTCGAAAACAACTGTTTTTTTGTCCCGTTCGTCTAGTGGTCTAGGACGCCAGATTCTTCTGGTTACAGGGGTTCGAATCCTCTATGGGATGTTCTTTTTTTGTGTTTGTTTGAAACAGACACATTTTGGAGTTTTATTATGTTGCCACGAAGACCCCCGCGATCAGGACAGGTTGGGTTTTTATATCTTCCACCCTACAGGGTTCAGGGCATAAGCATTGCTGGCGAACAAACAGCTGTTCATATTCCTGAACTAGATGTGGCTTTTGATGTTGGGCTTTGTCCAAGGCCGGTTTTGTCTGCCCCGTTCATCGCCCTTACACATGGACACATGGATCATGTTGCGGGGTTACCGTACTACTTTAGTCAAAGAATGTTTCAAAAAATGGGTGTTGGAACCTGTGTTTGCCATAGCGAAATTGCTGGTGCTGTGCAATCAATGATGGCTGGGTGGGTTGATCTGGAACAACAATTCACTCCGCACAACATTGTTTCGCTAGACCCCGATGGCGAGATCACCATTAAACCAAACATTGTTTTAAAGGGAATAGAGGCAAGCCACACGGTACCTGCTCTTTCTTATGTTGTGATGGAACACAGGAAAAAGTTACTTGAAAAATATAATGGTCTTCCACAAGAAGAGTTAAGAAGCCTAAAGATTGGTGGGACAGAAATTACTCACACTTTAAAAATTCCACTTGTTGCGTGCACAGGTGACACCGAAATGGGCAACCACTTGTTTCGTCCAGAGTTTACAAACGCTCCAATCGTTATAACTGAGTGTACTTTTTTTGAGTCTGAACATAAAACCAGAGCCACCGTAGGGAAACATTTACATATTGATAATATTGCAGATTTGTTGCAGGTGTGGAAGGCGGAGCACGTTGTAATCACTCACACAAGTCGCAGAACGGGTCTTGATATTATTAAGAGGGCTATTGAAGAACGAATTGGTTGTGATGACTCACACCGAATACACTTGCTAATGGACCACCACGCAAACAGAATGCGTTATGAAAAACAACAGGAAGAAGCGGGAGATTTTGCGGAAAATGGTTGACGGACAGGGAAATAAAGCGTAGATTTAGCGTTCCAATATATTGCATGGATGCTACACGCCTTTTTTGGGATGGATGAGAAACCTGATTTTGTGGTTGACTCGTCGTTGGGCCTATTAGTTACGTGGTAAAAAAATATATGAGTAAAGATCAAATAGACAGACAGCAATTAAAGGTTGACCTTTTGGGTCGGCTTCATCTTGACCACGCGACAATGTGTAGAAGGTGGTTTGATGACATTGTTGTGCTTGGTATTGTTGGTGGAACGTTGTTAATTCAAATTCAAGAACCAGTTCAATTAAAATATTTGCAGCGCTGTTGCACCCAACAGTTTGCCGAAGCCGCACAATCAATTACTGGGCATCTTCTTGGGGTGCGCTTTGTTGGCGAAGAGGGAATAACACCAAGCACGGGGAACGTGGCTGGTTCGGGAAGATTCGGAAAATCTGGTGTTGTTTCGGGCGACAACCCAAGGGGCACTTCGGTACTTTCTTCTTTTGATATTGAAGAAGATTTGCTAATTAGCCCCGACTACAATTTTGAAAATTTTGTTGTTGGTCCCGGAAACAGGCTAGCGCATGCTGCTGCTACTGCTGTCTCTACTAAGCCGGGACAAGCATACAACCCCCTGTTTATTCATGGTGGGGTTGGGTTGGGCAAAACACACCTTCTACAATCCATTTGTCAAACGGCTATTAGAAAACATGCGTCGATGAGAATTTATTATGTTTCATGTAATGGTTTTATGACGCAGTTTCTTGAGGGAGTTCAAGAGGGGAAAATGTCCTCGTTTAGAAACAAGTTTCGGGCGTTTGACATGCTTGTTATTGATGATATTCACGATCTTTCGAAACGAGACCAAACACAAGAAGAATTTTTCCACACTTTTAATACCTTGTTTCAATCTGGAAAACAACTGGTGTTAAGCTCTGATGCTCCGCCAAGTGAAATCCCATATCTAGAAGAGCGTTTAATAAGCAGGTTTAGTTGTGGTCTTGTTGCGAGCATTGATCCGCCTGGTTTTGAAACGCGGGTAGCAATAATTAAAAAGAAGGCAGTAATGAGAAACATCGATATTCCAGACGATGTTACAACCTATGTTGCTTCACACTTGGATTCCAATATTCGGTTGCTTGAGGGAGCCATTACAACCCTACAAAGCGTAGCCATGTTAGATGGTGAGGATATTTCTCTAGAACTTGCCAAGCGAACAATTGGAAATGAAAACAAATCAGATGTGCCAACGAACATTTCCATTCAAAACATCCTTGACTCAGTTACTGTTTTTTATAACATCAAGCTCTCTGACCTTCTTTCTAAACGCAGACACAAATCTATAACTGTTCCGAGGCAGGTTGGAATGTGGTTGTCACGAAAACATACTCGATTTAGTCTAGAAGAAATTGGAGGATATTTTGGTGGGCGAGATCACACAACCGTGATGCATGCAATAAAAACCATTAACAAAAAAATTGAAGATGACGAAATTTTCCAAAGAGAAATAAGCCTCTTGGGGGAACAATTATCGGACAAGCTTGGTGTCTAGGATACGAGTTTTGTTGTGGATAAGTCGTGGATTATGTGACACTAGACTCTAATATCCAAACAAGAAAATCCATTTAAACAGGGCGAGTTAACATATGCGCAGTTGCTACGCAAACTTCGCACAGGCGAACTGACAGGTTATAACGGCCGCGGGGGCACTATAACCCGCCTTGTTTTATGGACTTATGACTTTTTTGTGTTTTTATACACAACTGAACAGACACTATTACTACGAAGACGAGTATTTAATCTATATCTATGTTTCCTTGGTGTCTGTGGATGAAATGTGGGTATTGCTCACTTCAACCCAGTTCTGAAGAGTATTTCTTGCGGCACCAGAATCTATGGCTTCAGACGCCATTTTAACGCCCTCCTTTAATGTATTAGCGTGTCCTGCGAGCATAAGAGCCACAGAAGTATTTAATACTGTCATGTCTCTGGGAGCCCCAGTACTCCCCTCTACAAGACTATCTCGAATGAAGTTAGTGGCATCGGAAAGCGAGTCTGCTGTTACGTCTTTGATGTCCCAACGGCTAAGACCAACATCTTCGGGCCTGATGAGCTCCTCTACAAGAGAACCATCTCGAACAAACAGTATTCGTGTCGGAGCAGATATAGAAATTTCATCAAGACCATCTAGTGAATGTGCAACGGCTGAATTCGTAGTACCCAAAGCACTGAGAGCTTCAGCCATGGGCTCAACATAGATATCATCCCAGACACCAAGCAGCTGTCTTCCAGCAGAGCAAGGATTTGTTAATGGTCCAAGGAGATTAAAAATGGTAGGGAATCCAAGAGATTTTCGAACAGGCATAACATGGGCAACGGCCTCATGGTGCTTTGGAGCAAAACAAAAACAGATACCAACATCTTCAAGGCAACGCTTTTGTTGTTCTATCGCAGCTGTAATATTTATCCCAAGCTGTTCAAGAACCTCTGCTGAACCACGACCTGTTCGAGATCTGTTTCCATGTTTGGCAACCCGAACACCACACGCAGCAGCAACAATTCCAGCAGCAGTTGACACATTGAACGTTTTCGGCGCACCGCCCGTTCCGCATGTGTCTAACAACGAAGAAGCGTCAGGAAAATCAATACACTTGGCGCACTCCTTCATCACAACAGCAGCACCAAACAGCTCCTCCCCCGTTGGTACCCTTGTTGCCAGAATTCCCAAAAAAGCACCAATTAATCCATCGTGAGCATTTCCACTCATGATGACGCGAAAGGCGCCGGAGATTTCAGATGAAGTGAGAGATTTCCCCTCTTTTAACATGCGAGTTGCAGAAAGTAGGTGTTCGGTGTTTGACATGACAACAGAATGATACTCTGTGATTCACCAAAGAAACACAGGCAGGGTACCATTGCACCAATGATTGACAAATCATATCTTCACCAGCTTGACCCATTTGCCATCCAAATAACCGAAACCTTTGGATTGCGCTGGTATGGGCTTGCGTATATTGCTGGATTTATTGTTGCTTGGGCGCTTATTCGTTGGATGGGAAGAAAAAAAATATCAACAATCGAGCCAAACCGCGCAGGCGACTTTATTTTTGCTGCGGTGTTAGGAGTTTTAATTGGAGGCAGAGTTGGATACTGTTTATTTTATGACCCGACACTGCTCTACACATTTACCAACGAGTTTCCGTGGTGGAAGCTTCTTGCAATTCAAGATGGAGGAATGGCAAGTCACGGTGGAATGATTGGAGTATTTGTAGCGTTTATTATTTGGGGAAAAAGAAACAACGTGTCATTGCTACACCTAATTGATATTGGCGCACTGTGTGCAACTCCCGGACTTTTTTTTGGTCGAGTTGCAAATTTTATAAATGGCGAACTTTGGGGCAAAGCGCTTTCGGCCGACTGCCAACCAAATCCACCAGCATGGTCAGTAAAATATCCATCCGAAATAACAGAGGTGTGGCTTCAAAACCCAGAACAATTTGGCGAACAACTTGAAAAACTAGAATCGCTACAAACTACTATTGCTGGAGGAAACTCATTTCACCAAACAATAGTGAGTGAAATGTATGCAGGAAACCAGATCGTAATAGAAACAGTCCAGCCAATGTTGACAGCGTGGTATCCATCCCAATTATTTCAAGCTGTGGCAGAGGGCCCGTTTTTGTTTTTTGCCATGTTTATTATTTGGTGGAAACCAAGAAACCAAGGAATACTAGCAAGTAGCTTTTTGTTGTTGTACGGGGTTTCTCGTGTTGTTACAGAGGCATACAGACAGCCAGACGATGGCGTGATGCTAATTATGGGTCTTTCTCGAGGACAACTTTTAAGCACCTTTATGATTGCCTCTGGAATCCTATTATTAATAATTACTTCTAATAGAAAAACAAAGAAGCTTGGCGGTTTTAAAAAAGCAATTTTTAACTAAAACAGTTAAAAAACAGCTAAACAAACAGCGCATCTCCAGCACAAAGATTCGACCATCTTGCACAGAGAGATTCAACTAGAACCTTAATAGAAATATTAGTTGCGAGTTGTTTTTCTATATCAACGATAATTCCAGTGGCTGAAATTGCCTCTTTTTGTTTTTGATTTTTACGAATAGATTGACTCGACGATTCCCCAAACAACAACAACACTAAGTTCAGCGCTCTCCGGTTTGCCGCCTCTTTACTTGTATTTGGGTTTTCTTTTATCCAACGAGAAACATTAGATTCGATAAACAGGATTATTTTTTCTGTGGCGTTTGTATAATCACCCGAATTATTGAGTGTTAAAAAAGAGCGTAAAGAATCAGAAAGAGCAGGTAATCCCGACTCTATTGCTTCACAAACAATCCCGGGAGATCCGTGAGAAAAACTCAACGCCCATAAAAGGTCGGAGGAACTTGTATCTAGACTTGATTCGTCGGCCCACCTTTTCATATCTGATTCAGAGAGAGGGGAAAACGAAAGTTGCTGGCATCTACTCTGAATAGTTGGCAAAAGTAAATCTTCCCTACAGGTAACGAGTATTATAGTTGTCCCAAGCGGCGGTTCTTCTAATGTTTTTAACAAGGCGTTTTGCCCAGCCTCATCAAGAAGTTCGGCTTCATCAATAATAAAAAACTTCTCCTTCCCCGCAACAGGTGTTTTATATGCGATGGAATCATGTTGTTTTCCATCAGACGACTTCCCGCCAATCATTCGTTCTCTTAATAAATCAAGAGGGATGTTTGTCTGTTTTCGGCGCTGAAGAGCAGGGCTTTGTGCCCACGAAACATCCTCTTTTCGAATGATATGCAAATCACTATAAGACCGAGTGGAGTCGAAATCATCGCCTAAAACAGATTCAGCAAAAAGAACTGCCGTGGTGCATTTGCCAACCCCTCGCGGACCAGAAAAAATCCAAGCGTGGTGCCGCGTGTTATTTTCAAAGGAGTCTACCAATGTTTTAACAGCCCTAGACTGACCTATAACACTATTCATTCGCAAAGTGTACCCAACCTCGAGTTGTACATTGTTAGAACAAGAAAAATTTCTTTAACAAGAAAAACCTCCACAATTAATTTACGGCTATTTCCAGCTAGAACAATGTTGGGCGTGAATTCCCCGCTGAAAATAAAACCACCGCCAATTCAATGGTCTCCACTAGCATCTCTTGGCGCTGCGGCATCACTTGGATCATATTTAGGATCACAATATGGAATATCAACACACGCAACCTTTGTGGCACTTTTGTTGTCGGTGGCCACACTTTGTGCTGGCTTTTGTGTGTCAAAAAAAGAGATAAAAAACCTTTTGTTATATGCGTCTGTTGTTTTTGTTTTTATTGCGACTTCGGCACATGAAAAAAATGCTCCGCCATGGTCGTTGGTCCTTCGCAACGAGCTGTGTGAGTTAGATTGTATTGTTGTAAGCGATCCGGACACAGCGCAGCGTACACGCGGAGAAATGGCAGAGTTTGATTATCGCGTGCCATCAACATGGTTTTATGCACAGGCGGCACCACCAAATAGCGTGAACACGAAACCAATACAAATAGGAGTACAACTTAGAGGGAGACACCAAGTTCGGCGTGGCGACAAAATTAGGTGTTTTGGATGGTTTCACGAATCGGCGACCCAGAACAATCAATTTACATTTTATGTTTTAGGAACCCCAACAAAACACACACAAAAATCCGGCGCCGGGTTAATTGTGTTTAAAAAAATCCTGCAACGATCCCTGCTCAGCAATCTAAAAAAGGAAGAAAGAAAACTTGCGAATGCGCTTTTTTTTGGTGTTCGAGGTCTTGGCTGGGAGACACTTTCAAACAAGTTTAGGCAAGCGGGCATGTCGCACATCCTTGCAATAAGCGGGCTTCATGTTGGGTTAATTATTCTTATCGCAACATTTGTATTTACTAAAAACAAGGCGAGCCCATTGCTAAACATAGGAACGGTTTTTTTAATCGTGCTTGTTATTGCCAGTGTTGTTGAATTAAGGGCGCCAATTATTAGATCAATAATTATGGTGTTGTTTGTTTCGTGTGCAAAACTCGCTGGCTCTAGGTGTAACAACACAGGCCTTCTCGGGTTTGCAGCAATTGTGTATCTGTCGTGTTATCCAAGAGGTGCCAACACCATTGCATTTCAATTGACTTTTTTAGTAGTAACATCGCTGTGTGTTTTACTACCCCAAATCCAATGGAAATTGCTTGGACCGATAGACCACAACGGAAAAATAAAAAAACTTACGGTTAGGTTCGTTGTTTCAATGTGGATTACCGGTCTGTGTGCGTGGTGCATTGTCTCCCCAATAACCGCGCATGTGTTTGGTAGTATTGCGCCAAGTGGTCTTTTGTCAAACGTCCCTGCAATACTAATGCTAACCACAACAATGTTTTTTGGGATAGCAAAATCGTGTGGAGATCTGTTTTGTTTTTCGTTTTTAGACAAGCCACTAAATATGTTTTTTTCAAACTCTTTGGGCGGGCTGTTATCACTAACCACTGTGTTTGGAAATTTGCCACTCGCTTTTGTTAAAAACGCTTCACTTTCTTGGATACAAGCTCTCTGCGCCATCATATGGTTTTCTTGTTGGTCACTGTTTGTTCGAAAGCGTTTTGTAATATGGGCAATGCTACCTGTTTTAATTATTTTTTTGTGCGTGAAACATGGCCCAAACAACACAACAATCATTACAACAATCAATGTTGGGCACGGCACGTGTCACGTAATTCAACACGCAGACCACACCCTAATAATAGATTCCGGTTCAAGAAACAATCTAGACGTGGGATCCAAAATAGTGATTCCAAAACTTAGGTCACTACGTGTAAAACAAATTGACACAATAATTATTACACACGCAGACCTCGACCACCTTGCGGGCCTAATCGATATATTTAGAAACTACAGTGTGCAAAAAATTGTTGTTGCACCACAAACAACACAAAACCCAACAAAATCTTTACAAAAAGTACTTTTTGAAGCAAGCCTCCAAAAAATAAAAATGATTCCTGGAGTTGCTGGGTGGACAGAGGAATTCGGAACACTAAAACTCACAATACTTTCGCCAGACAAGAAAACAGAATATGTGGGTTCTAACGCGTCTTCGATTGTGACAACACTTCAAACAGCCGGTCGAACCGTTTTGTTTACTGGCGACATTGACGAAAAAAGGATAAATCAACTTGGTCAACAAAACCTTAAAAACATTGATGTTGTAGAGCTCCCACACCACGGACAATGGAGCCATGAATCTCAAGTGTTTATAAATAATCTTTTGCCAAAAGTAGCACTTCAATCCACAAACAGAACAAGGCACGCAAAAGACGCCTGGATAATACCTGACAAAACAGTTAGGTTTGTTACGGCAATTGATGGCGACATTACAACAATAATTAAAGAGGATGGTGAATTGTGCGTCTTCGGATCAAGAGACCCTGATACTATGGAGCCATGTGTTTATATCAAATAGTATCACTTATTCTCGTGTCACTTTCCCCAAAAGTGCATTTTGAACCCGTACACACTTCGCTCGTTTTTAATGAACCAGTTCAGGTGCTTTTTGATGGAGTTCAAAAAGACACAATGTATGTGGTAGAAAAAAGCGGCATTGTTCTTGAGGTTTCAGCAGATAAAAACGAAACGGACAAGCAAGTGTTTCTTGATATATCAGATCGTGTTGGTGTTACTCACGATGAAGAGGGCTTGTTATCTTTGGCGTTTCATCCAGAGTACGCAACAAACGGAGAACTTTTTGTGTGGTATAGCGCTCAGAAACCAAAGAGAAGCGTGCTGTCACGGTTTATAAAAGATAAAGAATCAGAAAAAGTAAAAAATTCCTCTGAAGAAATAATTTTAGAGGTTCTTCAGCCATGGGCAAATCACAATGGCGGAACAGTGTTGTTTGGGAAAGATGGTTTTTTATATGTTGGCATAGGCGATGGTGGTGCGGCTAACGACCCACACAAAAACGGACAAAACAAAAACACTCTTCTTGGGAGTGTTATATGTATTGACATTGATACAAAATCAGAAAAAACACCCTATTCAATTCCAAGCAGCAACCCACTAGTTGGTAAAGAGGGCGTACGAGAAGAACTATGGGCGTGGGGGCTCCGAAATCCATGGCGAATGAGTTTTGATAGAACAACCGGACTGCTTTGGACCGGAGATGTCGGCCAAAACGCTTGGGAAGAAATAGACATAGTAAAAAGGGGTGGAAATTATGGTTGGAACATCAGAGAAGGAAAACACGAGTTCTCTAATAACAAGATGGCAACCAAAGAATTAATTGAGCCAGTGTTTGAATATGGGCGAAGACAAGGAGGTTCAGTTACCGGTGGCTTTGTGTATCGAGGAACAGAAATACCAAATCTAATTGGATCGTATATTTATTCTGACTATTTAAGTAAAAGAATATGGGCTCTTGTTCCAGACGAAAAGGACAATACGATTTATACATCGACAAGAATAGCTAAAAATACACCAATAGCTATATCGTCTTTTGGAGAAACACCAAGCGGAGAAATTTTAGCTTGTGGGTTTCAAAACCCATATTCCCGCAAAGGGAAAATTTATCGACTGTTTTCTTCTGAGCCCTCTTCTTCAACCACATCTAAAATTAAATGAAATAAATCTAGTGGGGTTAGCACGTCGCTGTCCCACCAAGGCAAAAGTCGGTTGTCAATTGTAATAACTGGAATACTTCTTCTCCACACCCTGTTTTTGGCCAGAATATCGCGCTGGATTCGACCACCCACATCACTGCCAGAAGCAACGTTTTTTAGAACACCTAAATCTACTCCAGCGAGTTTTGATGCTTGTAATTCCGCTTCATTTAAGTTTATCGGAGATGGCTGGCTAATAATCCAACTATGTAATTCCCAACGAGAATCAGGTCCAGACAGTATTTCAACAGCTTCGACAAGTTCTGATAAATAGCATGAGCCAGGACTTTTCTTTGAGGCATTTGCTACGCTTGTATTACATAAATCTTCCATTGGGAATTGTCTAAATGAATATTTTATTTTTGATGGATCTTCTCGAAGAAGTTTTTGTACTTCTATATCAAGGTCTCTTGTATAAGGAGACTGGTAATCTCCCCACAAAACAAATTCCACCGGCCCATCCCCTATCCAACTAAGGCTTTCGTTTCCTCTAGATTTTAATATCTTTCCCCTTCGCCAATCTTCAACCAATTTTTCTGGCGCTGAAGGAGGCGCAACAATTTCACCGCCATTTTTAATATATTCTGCGGCTCGATCAACAAGTGATGCGACCGGCTCTTGTTTTCCACCGTAATACCACAAATACTCAACACCATTGATAAAAATCATTGGTGTAAATTTGATGCCAAGCGCCTTTGCATCATCTATGTTTTTTTGAACACGCAGTAAAGTTTCGTCACTTGTCATAATAGACAAAAATGTTTTTGGGTTATATCCCATCGCGACAAGATCCGACGGGAATGTTTTATCTGTAAAACTTCCGCCGTTCTCAAAAAGCCATCTGTGCATTTGTTCCCACCCTTCGTTCCCGCGAAGAATGTCGGCCGCCTCAGCAGCTCTAGCGGCCCAACACGCGTTTGCATGCATGGTTCTTCCGTTCATATACACATTGCAGGCAGCGCACATTGGAAAGTGTTTTACAGAAAGTGAAACATCATCTCTTTGTGCAACAACACTGGCGAGTTCTTGTTCTCGCTTTTTACAATCAGGGCACTGATAATCAGTAAAAACAACAATTTTTACTGGCGCGTCATCCGGCCCTATTCTGTGTGTAGCATCAAGGAGCTTTAGTGTGGATTCTTTTTGTCCACCACGTATAACATCCTCGGTGTTAATTTTTCCGGCCTCTTCGTCGAGCCTATCTTGATGTGAAGACAGAAAAAACTGAGACACACCCAACCCAATAGACACCAAAACAAAAACAACAACGAACGAAAGCAATGTGTTGCATCTGCAACTTTTGTCTTTTCCAAAATTCCGACCCACACACTCTGCGGCGACCCAAAAAAGGATATTGCACACGTGAGCCAACGCACACCACTTACAAAAATGACCGATCATCATCATCACAAAAAAGAACCCAATTGATACAAGAACCCCGATTCGAACAGCCCACAAAAACAAACAGTCTTTCGAACATCCGCGAATCCAAACAATAAAAAGAGCGGCAAACCACGACACACCTATAAACGATACAGGCCAACCAACCACAGGAATCGTTCCCCAAGGGCCATTGGTTACGGCATCACACCCGCTCCCAACCCCACACCCAGGAAGGGTGGTGAAGATACCAAGTTTGGTTCCAGCAAGCATGAAAGAAGCTGCGAGTGAAATCAAAAGCAATATCGCCCCGACATAAAAAAGCAATGGTTTGGTTTGAGGTGTTTGTTTTGTATTATTCATAATAAATTACATTTGGTTTGGGGATTCAATACCAAGTATGTCTAGCCCATCAACAACAACTCGGCGAGTAAGTTCAGAAAGTTTAAGGCGAGATGCACGAACGGTTTCACACTCAACCTTTAATACCGGGCAGGACTGGTAGAACGAGTTGAATGTTTCCGTCAATTCAAACAGCCACGTGCACAGACGATGTGGCTCTAAATGTTTCACTGTGTCTTGAAGAACGTTGTTGTACTGTAATAATTGCAACGCAAGTTCCCGTTCTTTTGGCTCATGAAGAATAATAATGGCATCATCATCTACCACCCCGCCCTTTTTAATAAGAGACGTTATTCTCGCACATGCATATTGTATATATGGTCCCGTGTTACCATCAAACGCGACCATCCTCTCCATATCAAAAACATAATCACGAACCAAATCGTTTGACAAATCGGCGTACTTGATAGCACCAATTCCAATTTGCCGACCAATTGTTTCTAGTTCTTCTTTTGACATGTTGTGGGTTGGCGATTTTGGGTTTTTAGACCTTGACATCACTTCAGTGGTTCCCCTGTCAACCGCCTCTTGAAGTAAAGAGTCCAAGGTAACGTTCGACCCACTTCTTGTTTTAAGCGGCTTCTTGTCTTCCCCAAGAACAGAACCAAATGGAATATGAACAAGCTCAACGGGGCAACCATCTGTGGTCTTGTCCCACCCCATTAATGAAGCAGCATCAAATAAATCTTTGAAATGGTCTCGCTGTCTTGCATCAACAACATAAACAACACGATCTGCTCCAAGCTCTTGTGTGCGAAACTTAATAGCAGCAAGATCGGTGGTCGCATACAAAAAACCACCATCGGATTTGCGAATCAGCATTGGACGATTTCTTTTTTCAAAACGAACAACAATAGCCCCATCATCTTCTTCAGCAAAACCTTTGTCAAAAAACTCTTCAACTATCCCACCAAGCTTGTCTCGATAGAAAGATTCTCCACGATTGTTTTCTGGACCAATTTTTACATTTAGTAGCTCAAGCGATGTAAATACAGAGCGCATTGTGCAATCAATAAGTTTTTGCCAATTATTTAGCAACTCTTTGTCGCCTTGTTGAAGAGAGTTTAAAACCTTTTTTGCAGCTGACTGTGCATCAAGAGCTCCACCGTTTTGTTCTTCTAGTTCAGCAAGCCTATGGGGACCCGCTAGCAAATTATTGGCAGCGCGAATTCCGCGAACATCATCTTTTGCAACCAACTGTGCTTCTTTGTATGCAATGTTGAGATCATCAAGCGACAGGGTGTCAAGGTTTATGTTTTCGGATAACAGGCGTTCTAGAACCATTGCAATTGGCAAACCCCAATCCCCAAGATGGTTTTCGCGGTAAACCTTTCTGCCAAAGCGTTCATATAGCCGAGCGAGCGTGTCCCCAATAATTGTTGCGCGCAAGTGACCCACGTGCAACTGCTTTGCTACATTCACCCCACACAAATCTATTGCAACAGGATGCATATCTTTGTCTGGTTTAATTCCCAAATCACAAGTATCCATCATGTGTAACATTGAAACAACCGCCTCGTCTGTAAGGCGAATGTTAATAAACCCTGGACCAGCAACTTCAGCCGATTCAACAAGATTTCCAAAATCTGTTTCGTCTACGACTTTTTGAGCCAACACCTTTGGGTTTAAGCCATTTTGTTTTCCAAGCCCCATGGCGCCATTCGCCTGAAAATCTCCGTGTTCTGGATTTTGGGATTTTCGAACTATTGGGTCAATATCGCTCCACGGCAATTCCAATACGGACCCAAACCCCCTTTGTAGGGATTCCCTGATTGATTGTTGCACGCTAGTGGACATACTTATGCGTACAATACAGCCAATAACGACTGTTTGACTCCTGATATCATGTGTCATATATGACTTCTCCAACCACCAATCCAACTACTCAACTAGAGAAAAAAGACCGATGTGGAGACCTTCCACACAGGCCCCGCGTTTTGCTTGGGAAAATGGGTCTCGATGGACACGATCGAGGCGTAAAACTTATAGCAAGAGCGCTTCGCGACAGCGGCATTCATGTAATTTATTCTGGACTCTGGCAAACCCCAAGATCTCTCGCTATCTCTGCTCGAGACGAAGACGTAGACATGTTGGCATGTTCCATGATGAGCAATTCTCACCTAGTTTTGGTGCCTCGGCTAATGGAAGAATTACAAAACGTTGGACGGCCAGATTTGACGGTCGATGTTGGTGGAATTATTCCACAAAAAGACATTCAGGCGCTTCTTGATTCTGGCGTACGCGGTGTCTATCACACTGGCACAAGTATGCTTGATATTGTAGACGCTGTTCGATCAGCGACCATTCCGTATGAGACACCACCCAAAACCAACGACAACTCTCTTGCAACCCTTGCTCGAAACATTAGTTTAATCGAAGAAGGTAAAAATGTAGAAGCTCCACGCAAGCGGCCCGAGGTTGTAATTGGGTTTACGGGTTCTCCCGGAGCTGGAAAATCAACACTAACCGCCACGATGGCTGCAGAAAAAGTTAGGTGCGGTGAAAAACTAGCAATTATTGCTTATGATCCAATGAGCCCAATTAGTAGCGGTGCACTTCTTGGAGACCGATTACGAGTAGACTTCAACACGGTTGATAACAATGTTTTTTATAGAAGTTTGGCAAGGGTTGGGGAAGATTACACATCATTACCAGAAATACTCGACCTTGTTGGCGGCGCTGGTTTTGAACACGTGTTTATTGAAACAGTTGGCGCTGGTCAAAACGATGTGGCTGTTCGAGATGTTGTCGACAAAACAGTGGTAGTTCTTGTACCCGGAATGGGGGACTCGGTCCAAATGGACAAAGCTGGGATACTAGAAATAGCAGACACATTTGTGGTGAACAAAGCAGATTATGATGGTGACAGCGCACTGGTCCGCGAGCTGTTAGACATAGCATCAGGCAGAGAAATCCTAGAAACTGTCGCTACTCAGGGCAAAGGTGTGGTTGAGCTTCTGTCTCACCTGCTGCCTTCGTAAATCAATCTTTGTATATCGGCCGATTTGCTATGGTGACATCCCAGATAGATTGAACGGAATCTGAATCAAGACTTGCAATGGCGTTACAACGATCAACAATAACAGATGGGTCGTCCATGGCAATTTGTCCATGCATTGCAAATTTTGCTTGAAGAATATCTTCCAAATTACACGTGTTGTTTCTAGCGTGACCACTTGGGTACATAATTAAACCGCTATCAAACACATCTCCGTTTTTCATAGTGATGTGTACGGAGGTTGGTATTCCATCAGGATATTTTTCATCGAACTCCCTACCACCATGTTCGAAAACTATGGTTTTCATTATAGATTGGGATGTTTCATTTGTGATTGCATCAAGATCAAAATCATAAGGCGTTAGCATGAGGCGCTTCCACACCTCATCGTTTGAATTATCAAAAAAACCAATACCATCAGATTCGACCAATTCTTTTGCTTTTCGTAACATCGCTGAAACAATGTATACCATTGAGTGATCTGCAGATTGACGTGTTTTTGGGTTACGCTTAGCTGGGTCTCCAATGATTCCAAACGCCGGTTCATACGCGGTGATTTTTATACACTCAATTTGTGAAGGATCTGAAGCAATGGCTGGGTTTTTCTCAATCAAATTAAGTAGACCCTGCAACGCTCCGGCTGATTGGTGTTCATATAAACCGATTTTAAAGTGCATCCCCATTACAGCAAAATCAGAACCGCTGTGTGATAAAACTAAATCAAAAGGCGAGTCGCCATCGGTGTGTTCAAACTGTCGAAACATTGATTCTGGATTTCTGAAAATATCGCGAGGACCCATAAAACCATTCATTGCCCGCTTCATAGAAACGACTGCAACCTCAGTACTAATTGCTGCAGAGGAACCCTTTGAGTCAGACAATTGTTTACCAGCACGAATGGCTCTCCACGGGACATAGTGTGCTACACACATTCCAATTGCCGCTTCTATTTGTTCTGGTGTTGCGCCGCACATGGCGCCATACACAGCGGCCGATGCAATTGCTCCATGGACAACATGGTCAATTTTATATGTTTTTAAGCTAAAAACTTCGGCAAGTCTTCCACGTATCTCGTCCAACAAAACCATCCCACGAAGAGCAGCACAACCATCAAGACCCATAACTTGTGCAGCTGCGACAGGAACACTATAAAAATCATTGTGACCAAACTCGCCCGCAGTGTGCCCAAGTTTTGGGTTATACCCAAAATTTGTTCCATTTGAGTCCCACTCTCGGACCGCAGCGCAGTTTGCAAGTATTGCTTTTTCTGGGAAAACACTGTCGGTGGAACCAAACACCGTGGCCCCACCATCAACAGGAAACGAAAGAGCTTCGTTTCTAAGAATGGTTGGGGCGTTTGTTTTAACAGCAATCGCAGATAAACCACACAACACAGCATCCGTAAAAAAGAGCGTTGTACGATCTAACACTTCCTGAGAGGGCTCGCCAATCGTGTTGTTCATAAAATCGACCGCAAAGCGACCAATTCCAAGTGCTTGGTTTGTGTTTTTTGAAAGAACGACAGATGTTGTTGTAGTTGTAGTCATGTTAAATGTTGTAATACCGCGTCGACCTGGTCGGTTGAACCAAGCAACACGCTTGTCCTTTGGTGTAGACCATCTGGGTTAATATCTAATATACGCTTTCCTTTTGCAACAGCCTTACCACCCGCTTGCTCAATAATCATTGCCATTGGATTGGCCTCATACATGAGCCTCAGTTTCCCTTCGGGATTATCTGTTGTTGGTGGATATAAGAATACACCACCCTTTAATAAGATGCGATGTACATCAGCAACCATCGATCCTATATATCTACTTGAATAATTGTTTTGATGTGCCCACCCCAAATATTGTTGTATACCATCACTAAACATGTTGGTATATGCCTCGTTTATGGAATAAGTACGGTTATCAGGCGGTATTTGTATGCCCTTTGAAACTAATACAAAAGAACCAATAGATTGATCAAGCACGAACATATCCACACCGTTTCCGGTTGTGAGTACAAGAACTGTTGAAGATCCGTATAAAACATATCCAGCAGCTACCTGCTCTTTTCCTCTGGACAGCATTGCCTCTTCTCTAGACCCCTCATCAGAAAGCCTTAAAACACTAAAAATAGTTCCAACCCCAACAGAAGAATCAATGTTTGATGAACCATCAAGCGGGTCAAACAACACAGCATATCGTCCACCCTCAACCCTTCTTCGAAGCAAAAACGGGGTTTCATTTTCTTCACTCGCCAGAACCCCGATGTTTTCCCGATCTCCAAGACACCTCATAATTATTTCATTTGCAATAACATCGAGTTTTTGCTGAATCTCTCCCTGAATGTTGGTTTCTCCAACTTCGCCAATTACATCTTGAATTCTCGCACACCGCACCTTGTTTCCGATGGCCTTGGTTGCAAGAGAAATGGCTGATAAAATCCAACTAAACTCACCGGTTGCTCCGGGGTATTTTTGCTCTTCAGCAAGAATATTGCTTTGTAGGCTTGTGAGGTTATCTTGTGTCCAACGCTTTTCCATAAGTGGTATCCCTTGCTATGAAATTTCGATTAGGATGGTACGTTTACCGCTGTTCGAATACAGAGCATTCTACCCTTTCTTTGTATGAAGAGAAAACACCATGAAAACAACCCAACAACAACCAATCATTGTCTCAGCCCGCAGAACTCCAGTAGGTCGTTTTTTAGGAGGTTTATCAAGAGTGCCATCACCACAACTTGGTGCATGGGCAATCGAAGCCGCGGTTGAGGATTCGGGAGTACAACCAGAAAATGTTGATGAGTGCATCATGGGGTGCGTATTACAAGCAGGACTTGGACAAAACCCAGCTAGGCAAGCCGGTTTACTTGCTGGACTACCAAATTCACTGTCTGCAGTAACCATTAACAAGGTGTGCGGAAGTGGATTACAAACAGTCATGCAAGCCGCCCAATCAATTCGCGTTGGTGACAACAAAACAGTTGTTGCTGGTGGAATGGAAAACATGTCGAACTCTCCACACATTGCACACGTTCGAAACGGAATAAAATTTGGTCCTGGCGACTTGATAGACCACATGCAACACGACGGATTAACCTGTCCGTTTGAAAACTGGGGAATGGGAAGCGCTGCTGAATGGACAGCAACCGAGTTTTCCATATCACGTGAAGAGCAAGATGAACTTTCTGCACAATCCCACCAACGCGCCGCTGCTGGCATAGAGTCTGGTTGGTTTGATGAAGAGATAGTATCACTTGACGCCAAACAAATAAAACAACGCGCAGATGTGTCTCAAGATGAAGGTGTTCGCGGTGATTCAACCGCCGAATCCCTTGGAAAATTACGCCCAGCATTTGCAAAAGAAGGGTCGGTAACCGCAGGAAACGCATCACAAATTTCAGATGGCGGTGCCGCGGTAGTTGTTATGTCTCAAGAAGAAGCAGAAAATACTGGCGCAACCCAACTTGTCCGCATAGTTGATAGTAACACTTTTGGTGTTGAGCCAAAGAAAATATTTACCGCTCCAGGTCTTGGTATTGAGCAGCTTCTTCAACGAAATAATCTTTCTGTTGACGACATAGATTTGTTTGAAATTAACGAAGCGTTTGCAGTTCAGGTGCTCCAAAACATGGGTCACCTTGGAATAGATTTATCAAAAGTAAACATTGGTGGCGGAGGAATCGCACTTGGTCACCCGATTGGTGCCTCTGGAACTAGAGTTCTTGTTTCACTTATTCACCACATGAAAAGAACAAACACAACAAAAGGAATTGTAAGCCTATGTTTGGGTGGTGGAAACGCTGTAACAATGTTGGTCGAGCGTGACTAAGACAAACAAACGGTTACTTTGTAGACGCGCTTGGTCGAATCGTTTTGGCGTGACTACTTGACGGTCTCAGCACACGAATACTCTTGCGTGTAGACATTGTTGGTCGACTAGTTTGTTGCCGCTTTGGCGTAATTGGTCGTTTCATACGACACCTCCATTTAATTATTGGCCAATATCTTCTGACCAAAGATCCTGCTTCTCAACGAGAAACCGTTGCATTAATTCTATACAACGTTCATCTTGAAGCACAGTAACATGTACACCATTCGAACACATTAACGCCTCTGCGCCAAGGAAATTTTTATTTTCTCCAACAATTACGCGTTTTAGACCAAATAACAGGGTTGTACCAGTACACATAATGCATGGACTTAGTGTTGAAACAATGGTAAGTTCTTTCCAATCACGCCTTCTTCCAGCGTTTCTAAAACAGACAACCTCCGCGTGAGCTGTTGGATCCCCACTTTGCACCCGCTCGTTGTGTCCACATGAAACAATTTCCCCAACACAATTAACAAGAACTGCACCAATGGGGATACCGCCCTCTGACCAAGATTTTTCGGCCTGAAAAAAAGCCTCATCAATCCACCTGGAATCAATTGTCATAATCAGAAGATTCTACTTCAACAAGTTCCACATCGCTTGTGTTGTATGTTGGAAGAGGAGGAGTTTTGACTGGGATTAACCACACCCGGTCATTCACAACCTCCCAATCACCAAGTATTGAAGACTTTAATCGCACAGTTGCCATTCCATAGTTTCCGCTTGCGGATGGAAAAAGTACATCTGCATCAGCAGAAAGACCACGGACCCTAAGCTCAACTATGTGATATGAGAGTTCATTCGTAGTGGACATTGGGGTTGCATTCTCAATCAAATCACTAACAATGTCGTATGTTTTTTTGTTTACACCTTCGGGCAAATTAAAAACAATTGAATCCATGCCACCATAATGCTCATGAGAGTAAGTAATAACTTTCCCAATTATTGTTGGCACAGGCTCGTTCGCCGGATTTGGTGGCGCAAGAAGAACTTTTGATTCAATTGGTGGGTATGTTGCAATAGATGAACAACCACAAAATATGAAAACAATAAGCAGTGTTAAGTGTCGCATAGTAAAAGTGTATCACGGAAAGCGCTAGAACCGAACTACTTATCAGAATTCCACCGAATTGGGAGCGAGTGGTGTATCCCCAACAGGTCGGCAATCTTGCCAACCATAAAACCTACAACATCTTCAAGAGACGTTGGTTTCATGTAAAAACCAGGCGATAGAGGGGCAATAACCGCCCCGGCCTCAGAAAGTGTGCACATGTTTCGAAGATCAATAAGGCTCAACGGCGATTCTCGGTGAGCTAGCACAACCATCCTTTTTTCTTTTAAACAAACCAAGGCTGCTCGTTGAACCAACGTGTTGGTAATACCAGACGCAACAGCTCCTAGTGTGTTACTTGAACACGGCAAAACAACCATGCCATCATGTAAAAAAGTACCAGATGCTATTGTTGCACCCAAATCGTTGTTGTTGTGAACAACAAGAGATTCGCTACACTCGGGTATACCTAAACACTCAGCAGTTATGTTTCTGATACCCAGCTCTTCATTAAGCAATCTTTTTCCAAGCGAAGAAACTGTCAAGTGAATTTCGACCCCGTTTTCAGCAAGAATACGAAGCAACCCAAGAAGATATGGAGCGCCAGAAGCACCAGTTACACCCACAACAATTCTTTTTGCCATCAATCACCATTTCCTCTTGGTAGCCGACTCACAACCTGTCCCGGTGTTGGTTCTCGAAGCAAAACCACATCTCCAGCAACCAACCCAGAACTGATTGAGGCAAACAAATCACTGAACTGACCAATTGTAATTTCTTGTTGAGAAAAACCACCATCTCGCTGTACCCAAACCCAAACAACCCCAGCATCACGGTGTATTGAATGAATTGGTACGATTAAAGTATCACTAATAGTGGCGACAAATATTTCCGCTGAACACCTCATAGACGGTTTTAAAGGAGTGCCAAAAGTGTCTATGAGTTTAATTTCTACAGTGTAATCCCGCCTGTTTGGATCACGCCACCCACCACCCTCAGCAAGAACACCAACTGATAAAACCTCACCACCATATGTGTGGTCAGGAAAGGCGTCACAAATAACAGTAGCACGCTGTCCAACTTCAATTAGCCCACTAAGGGCCTCGTTCACCTTAACACTCGCAATCATGTTTGATGTGTCAGGGATGGTCATGAGTAGTTCGTTCCTGTACAAATTTTTCCCAACCGCAAGAGTTTCCTTTTCTTCCCCCCTCCGATTCATACTTGACGAATACACAACCATTCCACCCGCGGGAGAAAGAACAACACATTTCTCAAGCTGTTCTTGTTGTTTCTCAAGTTTTTCTTGGTGAGAAAGTAGTTGGTTTTCTTTAGCATTAATGTTTGACTGGGAACTTGTTATCTCAGATGCAAGACGGTCAACAGCCCGTTCATGTTCATCAACAGCTTGTTGAAGATCGGACTCTTTTTTCTGTTTGTTTTGAAGGTGAGTGTAATTTTCATAGACGTCAACATCAAGTCGAGCTTTTTTAAGGGTTGCCTCTGCGTTTAACAACGCAATTTCATCCTGGTCTAATTCATCCTTACTTAAAAACTCTTGTTTGTATAGTTCAACCGAAGACTCATATTTTTTCAAAAGTCGTTGATAATTTTTATCAGCTGTTTGAACCGCAAGAGCGAGATCTTGCCGCCTAGCAACAACCTCTCCGTCTTGCCAGGCCCTCAATGCAAGTGTTGCGAGATCAATTGCAAGTTGCTTCACCGCCAACTCTGAATCGCGCTTCTTTTCAGAAATAGACAAAGATGACCTAGCACTTTGTAAATTGTTTGTTGCTGCAGTAACATTTAACTCAGAGTTACGAATGTCGTCCCTAATTTTTTCGTCGTTTAACCGAAGTAATACATCACCAACCTGAACATGGGTTCCTTCGCCAACAAGTTCAATAATTGTGGCACCAGACTCAAGGTGGTTATGGATACTGATTTGATTCTCAGCGGCAAGTTCACCGGATGTGGGGACTTTTATATCAAAAGAACCCACAACAACCTCATACAGCTCCCCAGAAAAACCCCCCTTAGAACCAGTGTTTTCACCCCCACCAAAAAGCATCCATAAACCAGCTCCTACGGCAAGAATAACGGAAACCACAAGACCATTTGTCGATAAACCTCTACGCATTTTCATTGCAATTGTAAACACATTTAGTTACCCATGTGTACCTTGTGGCAACACAAGTTCACCATCAGAAGATATTCGGAGTTGACCAGCGTGAAGCAAATAATTAACAATAGAGAGTTCAAGGTCTCTCCGTGCGCTGTCACGAGCATCTTTTGCACTCTGCAAATCAGAAATTGCGCGTGTTTGATCTAACACGGAGACTCGATCTGGATCTGCGTTAATAGAATCAAGCCCAAGCACAGCAATTTCTACGTTTCGCTCTTGGAGGTCGAGAGTAAATTGATATACCTCGATGTTACGAAGAGACGAACGAACCTCAACAGCCACAATGTCTCGTGTTTCTCGATACTGTCGCCTCGCTCTCTCGAGGGAAATCTGTTTTTGCCGGACAGATATGCGCTCGGTTTCCCGATCAAGCGGAAGGTCAATAGAAAGTCCCGCGAGGTAATCGATATCTTTACCAACAAATTTCGCCGGCTTATCGGGCTGGCTTGTTGTGGTGGCACCAACAGTAATCGTTGCGGTTGGTAACAATTCATTTTTTGCGTTTTCTACACCGCGTTGTGAATCACCGAGTTGGTTAAATTCATTTTGTAAATCCAGACGAAATTGCAACGCCTTCACAACAGCCCCGCTCACATCCACACTCGGTGGAACAACGCCTATTGAGGTTGGGATTACATCTACTTGGGATTCAAGAGGCCACCCTATTCTAATTTTAAAACGATCCACAGCAAGGCGATACCTCTCCCAAGATTGGCTTAACCTTGCAACAGCTGCAAGCGCCTGGTTTTCCGCATCTGCAGAATCATACAACCTTGTTCTACCAGACTGATACAAGGCGGTTTGCCTTAAAGCAAGCTGGCGAAGAGAATCAACACCCATTTGTGCGTTGTTAAGAGATTGTTTTAAAACAACAAGTGACAAATAATCACTAACAATATCTCGATAAAAAACTCGCCGAAACCTCTCAAAATCTCGAGCGGCATACACAAGATTTCTTTTAGCTTGAATAAGCGATTCTCTTGCAACAACACCAGCCCCCTTTAACAATGGTATCTCAATCGAAATTCCAAGTTCAGAAGCAGAATCGTCGGTTGACGAAGCGTGCAAATCTTTGGCAAAAGTACTTAGTGCGGTTGCAGAAATAGTTCCACCGTTTTGTAGATTCTGTGTTATCCGAAAATCATTTATAACCTCTAGTGCCGTGTCATATAAACCACTTGTTGTGTTTGCATCTAAGGCGGTTGTAACCGTATTAGAAAACCTAGGTCCCCACAAATGAAGTTCACCAAGAAGCGCAAGGGTTGTGGAAAGATAATCATATTTTGCGAACTCAACCTCTCTGGCATGTGTGTTTGCCCACAGTAACGCTTCGCTCAAAGAGAGCGGCTCGCTAGCAGAAGAAAGGTCTTGTGCTGCATTATCAAGAGATTGCGCAATTGCCTCTGCATCTAGACCACCAGCCACAACATATTCAAGGTTTTCGCTAGAGGGGTTAATAGTGTCTGGATCTGTGTTTTCGATGGAATCGGCAAAAACACCACCAGTTCGCAAAATAACATCTGGGTTTTGGGCGCCAAACGAGTGGCTTTTTTCAGCCATAATCTCATTAACCCGACGGTCAATTTTCTGAAACCCACTGTCACAGCAAGTTAGCAGGCAAAATAGTAATAGACAAAACTGTTTCATTACAACTCAGATTCTATCACCACCACACCCTGATATGATGATTAAAACCAGAATGCCAACACAAAGCAAAGAACATCCAAACCTGTGGGTTTTTGAACACCCTGTTATTCAAGAAAAATTAACGCGTATTCGAAACCTAAACACCCAACACTCGGAATTTCGTCGTCTACTCAACGAAATTTCAGGTCTAATGTTTTTTCAAATTTCAAGAGATTATAAAACAACAACTGTTGACGTCGAAACACCAATAGAGAGAACAACTGGTCAACAACTTTCGCACCCAATTACACTTGTTCCAATATTACGAGCAGGTGTCGGGATGACCGACGGAATATTGTCAATGATCCCAGAAGCAAGGGTTGGTCACATTGGTGTATATAGAGACGAGGAAACAAAACAGCCTGTTCCGTATTACTGCAAACTTCCAACAGATATTTCCAGCGGTCCCGTTTTGTTGATTGACCCAATGCTTGCAACAGGAGGATCAGCCTCCTATGCAGCTCGGCTGTTGGAGGAAGATTATTGTTGCACCCAAATCAAAATGGTTTGCCTTGTTGTGTCTCCTGAAGGCGTTGCAAAAATGCAAAGCGAACACCCAAACATTCCTATCTATACCGCCTCGCTTGATCGCTGTTTAAATGAAGATGGGTATATTCTCCCTGGACTTGGCGATGCTGGCGATCGCATTTTTGGAACGCTATAACATGTCTGAAAGGAAAACAACAACAGCATCACGACCGGGCGGATACACAACACCCGTTGGCATAGATAGGTCACAACAACAAGCCGCCGATTGGTCAACAGTAAAATTGCTCGGTGATACAGTGCGTCCACACTCGACCAGCGAAATCAGGCACGTGCACCCAAATTATTCCAAACATAAACCAGACACCCGCCTCTATATTGGTGATTGTCGAGAAATACTTCCAAGACTTCCAGACCAAGGCGAAGTAGATTTGGTTTTCGCGGACCCACCGTTTAATTGGGAAGTACCCTATGACGGATGGGAAGACAACATGCCACGGAATGAATTTGAGCGATTTACATTTGATTGGCTTGATGCATGTATAAATATTTTGTCACCAACAGGTGCGATTTGGGTTAGCATTCCAGACGACACAGCAGCAGAGGTCGTTGTGCACCTGAAACGTAGGGGGTTAACAATGATTAACTGGTGTGTTTGGCACTTCCGGTTTGGTCAGTGTCGTGACGCGTCTTTCATTATGAGTAAAGTGCACGCCCTATATTTTGTAAAAGATCCAACAAACAGAATTTGGAATCCAGATGATATTTTGGAACAAAGCGATCGAGCAACAATTTATAATGACAAAAGGACTCATGAAAAAGAGAAAAACAAAGGCATGCGTGTACCGATGGATGTGTGGTATGGGAAATATTGGGGAAGGATTCAAGGAAACAACAAAGAGCGGAGGCAAGGTCACCACAACCAAAACCCAGAGGTGTACCTTGAGAGAATAATCCTCGCCTGTACAAACGAGGGAGATATTGTGTTGGATCCTTTTGCTGGAAGCGGGACAACAAGTACAGTTGCACACGAACATAATCGTTGCTCTATTAGTGTTGAACACTCTGAAATAAACGCCGAAAGTGCGTGGGAAAGAATTTCCAAAATAGGAATGATTCGAAAAAACTGTTCTTTTGGTCAAAGTTCAGCCATTTTTAATAAACGATAATTCATGGCATCAACCCCAATCAACACATCAAACCCGGATGAGGTTTGTGAAGTATTAATAAAAGCCACAAAAAACATAAAATGGTTTCCTGGCCGTTTAGGATGCACGCACCACTTGCCAGACAGAGGAAAAGTGCTTGTAACCGGTGACTTGCACAACAACCAATCACACCTTGCAAAAATTATTGAATTGGCGGACCTTGATACGCCTACAAACCACCTCGTACTACAGGAGTTAATTCACTCTGGAAACACTACGGGTTCTATAGATTTAAGCTATCAAATGTTGGTTAATGTCGCGAATCTAATAGTCACTTATCCAACACAGGTTCACCCAATCCTTGCAAACCACGAGCTGTCACAAACCACAGGCAGAGCTATTACAAAGGGTTCTGGGGAACTTGTTGAGCAATTTATACACGGTGTAAGACATGTTTTTAAAAAGCGGAGTGACGAAGTCCTTGCGGCACTAGATGATTTTATTGTTGCAATGCCAATAGCGGTTCAATCGAAATCAGGATTGTTGTGTGTCCACAGTTTGCCAAACGAACTGTCAATGGATGAGTTTGATGTTGATATTCTTGATAAAAAACTCACACCTTCAGATTATTGTGGAAGTTTTGGTTCAGCATTTTTGTTGGTTTGGGGGCGACAATATTCTCAAGAACAAATTGACGAACTCGCTGATTATTGGGACGTATCATTGTTTTGTTTGGGACACGCGTGGGTTCCAGACGGGATTGAGGCAATATTACCAAACGTGTTACGGTTAAACAGTGACCACGAAAAAGGGGTTGCCCTACCGATTGAACTTGATACTATTCTAGACGCACAAGAAACAATTAAGTCAGCGATTCCTCTCTCGTCGGTTCCAGAAAACCAGAATGAGCTCTAAATTGTCTACCAATCCAACAACCATATCTTTAGAACTCTCACAACGGCTTGGAAGTGTTGCCATGATGAATGCAAGTGGCGAAACAAAGGTAGAGTTGGTGCATGTTAATAATAAAGAGGTAGACGAAGTTCTACCAACCATAGACACGGTTTCAAAAAAACTAGAGATTGTTCCACAAAACATAGAACTTGTTGTCGTGAGTATTGGACCCGGAGGGTTTACCGGCCTTCGTACTTCAACTGCAATATCAAAAATGATAGCCCTTGCATCTGGAGCAAAAATCGTCCCTGTAGAATCAGCAATAAGTATTGTGGACCAATCAAATGTTGGAGATGGACCATTTTTTGTAATATCTAGTGTTAAAGATGATAGTTTTTGGCTTTCTTTGGTTACAAAGATAGATGGCGAATGGGTGTGTAAATCAAAAAACGCATCAACACAATCGCTTGCTGAGAATATTGGCGATATCCATGCCGTTTTCGCAGACGAATATTTACCCGAAGAAACAAAAATATTGATAGAGAAGCACAGCGTTCCAATCCTTCCAAATAAAACAGACGCATTAACACTTCTTAAGATTGGTGTTGGGCTATATAAAAAAGGCAAGACAATAGACCCAACAGTTTTGTTACCCATGTACCCAAGGGTTCCGGAGGCGGTTCGGGTTTGGAAAACCCGCCACCCGAACAATCCATAGGCCGATAATAAACGAGTCGGGGGAATTCATACCCTTCTTAACGCCCACTAAGCGGTGTTTTTTACCCATCTTTACTAAGCTCTGTGAAGTTGCGTAGTTTTGGGGACGAAGGTGGTTGTGGCAGTTTGGGAAAGACTGACTGCTTTATAAACAACATAAACCAAATATAAGGTTTCAAAACATGATGAACAAAACAAATGGAGCTACACCTCCGGACAAACAAGTATTTACAACAGGCGAGGCTGCGAAAATTTGTAATGTCTCACAACAAACAATCATACGTTGTTTTGATAGCGGGCGTTTACAAGGGTTCAAGGTTCCCGGTTCGCGATTCCGCAGAATTCCACGCGCAGAACTTCATAGGTTTATGCAGCAAAACAATATGGATCAAAGTAGGTTGGGAACACCAGTTATCCAAGTGCTTGTAATCGGTCTTAGTTCAGAAGAAACAGATTCTGTCATTCACAACCACACTGTTGGGCACAACATTAAAATCCATCACGCATCAAACGCGTGGGAAGCCGGGTTCCTCGCACACAAGTGCAACCCAGAACTTGTGTTCATAAGCTCAAGCGTGTCTGGTCTGCAAGAGCAAATGGTTCAAAACACACTTGAAAGCCCCGATGGTATTGGTCCAATGATTGTTGTTGTAAAAAATAATCATCAAGACCCAAATGTACCATCGAAATATGACGAATATAACGAAACAATTAAAAAAGCAGTACTGCAGTTACTCTCAACATAAAAGAACCGAGTATTGATCGGGGACAGAAAGGCAACCATGGATCAGTTCGACAAAGCGTTTAAAAACATTAATAACCACAAGCCAAAGAGCGGGCCAGCCAACATACTTGTGTTGGGTACGGAAACAAAAATGGTTGATGCCATTCGCGCTTCACTAGAAATCCATGGTCATAGTGTTACAACAGCACCACCAACATCATCTTTTGAAGAAATGTCCGACGCCGGCGAGTTTTCGGTGGTTTTTGTTTCTGCGGACTCTGATGAAACCTCAACAGAAACGCTTTTTGAATCAATTTCGCTGTTAAGCCCAACTACAGTTGCAATTGGATATTCATCAAACCCAAACACGAACAAGGTAATACAATTCATCCGAAACGGTGGCTCTGATTTTATAAACATTCCAAAAGATCTTAACCGTGTTGCCGAACGAACACATGCTCTATTGCAAAAGCAGCAAGAAGAAAAAGAAATACAAGACCGCGCCAACCACGCAGTTCGTTTGTGCGGCAAAATGAATGAAGCACGACATCTTGCTGAAGAAACGAGCGATGCCCTAAACAACGAACTAGCAAATATTAATTGCGAAACGCAACAAAAGATGCAGCAGTGTGCTATTGGAGCCGAGTTTCAAACCCTTCTTAATCAAGAGCTTGAAGTAGAATCAATGCTTAGAACAGCGCTTGGATATATGTTGACCCGCGTTGGTGCAATGAACGCTGCGGTTTATTTACGTGAAGGAATTGGTGACTGGGGTATTGGCGCGTATATAAACTACGACCGACAACCAGAACAATTCCAATCATTAATTGATACGATTGGGCCAGCTGTTTGCCCAGTAATTTCAACCGATGAGCACATAAAACATGTTAAAAACGGAGAGCGCTTTGCAGACGCCATGGGTCTTGACCCGACAGATTTTTCTGGAAACGAAGTTGTATCTTATGGATGCTTCTCCGAAGATCAATGTATGGCGGTAGTTGTATTGTTCCGAGACGAATCACGAACGTTTAAAACAGAATCAATAAACACAATTGAAACCACCCGCTCTATTTTTGGACAGCAACTCGATACTATTGTTAAAATTCACCGCCGAGCGGAATCACATTGGCCAAGCGAATCGGTTGACGATGATGATTGGTTGAACGACAAAGCTGCTTAACGCTTTGTTAACATCCAGCAATGGATACAATCCGCACATTGTCCCGACCAATAACCTCACCAATTTGCTGAACAAGTTTTGGTTCAATTACAACCCTTTTCTGGCTTTGAAGGGTTGTAGTATGGTTTCCAGAGTTGATATAGACAACCACTTCAGCTGGAGTTGCTCCAGAAGCCACCTTTGCAGACCCAGCCTGTTTAAGTAAACCAGAAACAAGCTCCATTTGACCTTTTGTGGACCCGTTTGATGACCGTTCACAAAAAGTCAACTCAATTCTTTTTGCAAGATAGAGAGAAGCATCTTGCAGCGCACTAACCTTGTCAACAATGATCTGTAACTCACCCCTAGACCTGTCTGTTTTTCCAAGAATCAACACCACTGCATCTTGCTGTAAAAGATGAGCATACTTTTGATACGGCTCCGAGAACGCTACGCACTCTATTTTACCCACCCTATCCTGTAGAGTTAGAATTGCCATTTTTTGACCAGCGCTTCGCCCGTTTCGAATAACAACAATTCTTACGGCAACAAGCAGACCCCCAACAACAACCTCTCTTCCATCCCTTCCTTCTTTTAATGTTGAAACACTGTCTGAACACCAAGATTCAAGGCAATCCCCATGTTCGTCAAGTGGGTGCCCAGAAACATGAATTCCAAGAACCTCTTTTTCGTGGTTCAATGTTTCTGGTGTTGTCCACGGAGCAACCTTTGGTAATTCAATAGGAGAAATCTCTGTTGCTGGCTCATTTTCTGAACTACCAAATAATCCACCCTGTCCACTTTCCTTGTCCCTAACAGCAGATGCACCAATTGCTATGGCCTTGTCTAGAACCGCAAGCAGTGCTGCTCGACTTTCGACTCCATGAAGCGAATCAAACGCCCCTCCTTTAATTAACGATTCAACAGTGGCGCGATTAACCGCACGGCTACTTACCCGAGAGCAAAAATCAAAAACAGAAGTAAATAATTCACCACGATTTCGTTCTTCTACAATTGCGGCAACCGCAGAATTACTAGCCCCCTTTACCGCCCCAAGACCAAACCGTATGTGTCCACCAACGTTTGTGTGTTTTTCTTCATCATCAAACACAACCGAAAACAATTCATCAGAGTGGTTAATGTCTGGAGACCCAACATCAAACCCAACATGCTTGTTGTCACTGGTATAGTCTGGAAACCGAGTCCGCTTACAATCGCCAATATATGGCGCCCAGTCTTCCGTTTTCTTAGCGCCACTTTCAAAAGTAAGAACCGATGTCATGTACTGCACCGGAAAATATGTTTTAAGGTAGGCGGTTTGAAATGCGATGATGGAATAACCTGTTGAGTGGCTTTTGTTGAAACCGTAACCAGCGAACTTTAAAATCAAATCAAACAAATCATCTGCAAAACGCTTTTCCAACCCTTTTTCGACAGCACCATCAACAAACTTTGGTCTGTTCGCATTAATGACCTTGTGTTTTTTCTTCCCTATTGCTTTAATCAAGGTGTAAGCATCGCGAAGAGAGATGTCTCCTAGCGCGTGAACAATTTGCATAACCTGTTCCTGATAAACCATGATTCCGTATGTTTCGGCGGTAAACCTATCAACAATGTCGTGTACTTTTGGAACCTCTTCCTGTCCATTTTTTCTCATGCAAAAGGTTTCAATAAGATCCATGGGACCCGGTCTAAACAGCGCGTTTGCTGCAATCAAATCCTCAAGTTTTGTTGGTTTCATTGTTTTAAGTAAGCGTCGCATTCCTCCCGACTCAAACTGAAAAACTCCAGACGTGTCTCCACGTCGAAAAAGATCCAAAACTTTTTCGTCTTCAAAGTTAATCCTTTCAAGGTCCAGTGGGTGCGAAGCACTACCCTTGTTAGTGCCAACCGCCGCCCAAATAGCTTCATCGTTTAAACTTTCTGATATAAGACTTTTGCACAACTCAATAGTAGACAGTGTTCTAAGTCCCAAAAAATCCATCTTTAACAACCCAACCTTTTCACACGTTGGACCATCCCATTGTGTAACGGTTTCAGAAGTACCTGTTGCCCTGCAAAGTGGAACAATGTTGTCGAGCGGTTCTGTTGCAATCACTACTCCAGCCGCGTGCACACCAACATGTCTAGCATGGTGTTCAAGTTGTTTCGCAGTATCGATTATTGTTCGAATGTTTTCAGAATTGTCATACGCCTCTTTCAACTCATCGCTCTTCTTAAGAGAATCTTCGATGGTAATATTGAGTTCTGGCGGAATAAAGTTTGATAAACGCTGTCCTTCACTTGGGCTTAACCCATGAACTCTCGCTACATCTTTTATTGCCGCGCGTGCCTTAAGACGACCAAACGTGATAATCTGGGCAACGTGCCCATATTTTTTTCGGACAAAATCAATGACAGATCCTCTGCCGTCTTGGCAAATATCAATATCGATATCCGGGTATTCAGAACGGTTTGGGTCTGTAAAACGCTCAAAAAGAAGACCATACTTAACTGGGCATGCGTTAGATAAACCAAGTACATATCCAACCATTGTCCCCACACCTGACCCCCTAGCGTTTGCAGGAATGTTGTGTTGTCTAGCCCAGTCAACAAAATCCCAAACAATTAAAAAATACGCACTAATGTTTTTGTCAGAAAGAATTCGGAGTTCACGTGCAAGTCTAGATTTTATCTCTTCTGTTACACCGTCGACGCCATATCTCCAGACAAGTCCCGCCTCACATAAACAAAGTAGAGCTTTGTCACAATCGCTTTTTAGTTTTTCTTCAGATATATCAGTGTGTACTCGAGAATCGTAAGGATGCAAAGTAAATCGTTGGCACTGTTCTTTGAACCACTCGGTTATATCACCGTTTTGATATGGATCAATAGACGATGGACCCGTAACTCGCACAACAGGAGCATGGCTTTTTGAAAGGTCAAAATCAACTTCACAACGGTTTGCGATAAGAGCGCTGTTTTCTATTGCTTCTGGTAAATCCCCAAATATATCTGACATTTGCTCTGGAGATTTAACATATAAATCTTTTGAGTACGTCAAACGCTCGCTGTCCGCTTTTTGTTTTTGCATTGATATACAACAAAGCGTATCGTGTGCATCCCAATCATCTTCTCCCAAAAAATGTGCATCGTTGTCACACACAATTGGCAGACCGAGTTCTTTTGCAAGTTTTACCAAATATGGATTAATTGCCTGTTGCTCTTTGACATCATGGCGCTGAAGTTCAATGTAAAACCGCGGTTCACCCAGTTCGTTTGGGGAGAAAGTTTTTAAATGCCACCTTGCCTCATCTACAGCATTGTTCCAATGTTCTTCATCACCGCTTTCAACAAAATTGCACAAGTGGTAAGCGATTGAACTTCCCAAATGACCATTGATGGCAATTATCCCATCAGACCAACGCTCTAAAGTTTCACGGTCCATTCTAGGTTTGTAATAAAACCCTTCTAGGTACGAGTCTGTACTAAGCTTGACAATGTTTTCCCACCCAGCATTATTTTCTGCAAGAAGTACAAGGTGAAACCCACCGTCTCTAATGCCAGTTGGCTTCCGTTCTTTTCGATCACCAATCGCAACATATGCCTCAATCCCAAGAATTGGTTTTATTTTTGCAGCAGTTGCTTTTGTGTAAAACTCAAACGCCCCAAACAAATTCCCATGGTCTGTTACCGCCACAGCATCCATCCCCAACTCTTTGACGCGATTCAAAAGGGCATCAATTTTATTTCCTCCATCAAGTAGGGAATACTCGCTGTGTAGATGAAGGTGGATAAAGGCGTTTTGTGTGGTTTTTGTACTCAATGGTGCATCCTTGCCATCCATTATGATACCAACCCCAATTCCGTTTATGATTCAAATATATGGTTATGCGACAATTTCAATTTGGTTCAGCTCAATCAATGTCAACACCCACAAAAATAGCTGTGATTGTGTTTGGGTTGATTCTCTTTTTACCCATCTTCGCACTTTTGGTGGTGGCTGGAGTGGTGGCCTCGGTAGTATTTGGTGTTCTATTGATTATTACAACAATTACTAGAAAAATACAATCACTCACACGGGGCAAGGATTCCGGTGGCCGAAAAAACGTGAGAGTTAAACGCTAGCCACTCACAACAATATTAGATGTTTCTTGGTCAACAAGTTTTTGGTAGTCGATATGAAGTTGTTTGGTCAAATTTCCAACAATCCCATCACCTATCGCTTGATCTTGGCTACTGCTACCATCATTAGACTGAACCTGTGCACGAATTCCAACTACCGGCAACACCCCCCAGCTAGAATTTGTAAGAAAAACCTCTTCTGCAGAGAGGACAGTATCAATAGTCATTTCATCCCTTCTGGTGCCGATGCCCAACCCGTCTGCAATTTCAATTATGGATTGACGCGTGATGCCCGGAAGTGTGGCCGATGGTTCATCATTTTCATCCTCCTCACCCCTTGCGATTGGAGTAAAGAGCGTTCCATCATTAACAACAAAGATATTACTGACACTTCCACCGGCAACATGTGCACCCGGTGTTAACCACAACGCTTCACCACACTGTTGCATGGCAGAAAGTTGAAGGTTTAAAAGTTTTGACCAGTAATTTAGGGTTTTGTGTCCAGCCCCCAACTCATATGGATTAACACGCCCACTTGCAAGAGAAACCATAACCCCATTCTCATAAAAACCAGCCGGATATTCTGTTGGGGGCTGTGTTTGGATAACAATGGTTGGATCTCCGCCATCGCTGTTTCCGGTTCGCTGAAGCATATTTAGGTCGCCACCAGTGATGGTAAGTCGCATCCTTGCATCTGTTTGTTTATTTTCTTCAAGTGTAAGTTGCAGCGCTTCAACCAATGGGTCAACCTGTAGTTTTTCGGTAAGCCGAAGCATCGAAGCCGAATCTGCAAGTCGTTGCATGTGCTGTCCCACACGAAAAACCTGTCCGTTTCGAGCTAACAACGTTTCAAACAAACCAACACCATGTTGAAACCCTGCGTCAAACACTCCAACTTTTGCTTCTTGATCTTCAACAAAGATCCCGTTTATCCAAACCTTCATGGCATATCTATCCTATTTGTTTGGTTTGAAAAAACCCCAGCAATGAGTACAGGATCAGTTTTGGACGAACAAACTATTCGCAACCCAACAACCGAGTGGTGGTCAACACTTAACACTGCTACGTGTGTTGCGGTTCCATCGCCAAACGATTCGTGATCGCCACCTGTTACAACAACAACAATATCTCGGTGTAGTTGTCTCGACTCTGTTATTGCCTGTTGTAGAGATGTTGCAAGAATTGGTTGTAGGGTTGGATCAACAACAAAACCATTGATGGAGCTTGGGTCTTCAGCAAAAAGTGGAACAAGTTTAGTAACTTCAGCATGAATATGGTGTGAAACACCGGCCTCGCTTTTAGCAGACCACCACGAAACAAGTCCAGCAACAGAAAGAATAACAAATAATGAAATATATCGCCGCATATTATTCAACGTCGTCTCGAACAATTGATGTGCTCAAAAATTTTGCTCGTTGCACCAATGATTCTTGGTCATCATTCCGTTCTTCAAGCTCAAAGTGCCAAACCGGGTTAGATTCAAAACGAAAAGGAGACATCTCTGCAACAAGGTCTACTACAGGAGCATCCCAAATAGGTCGGTCGGGCCACCTCGATGTCATTATTGGTTCCTGTCCATCCCCCTCGATTCGCACATCATATTCCCCGTAATATAAAAATTCAAAATCCAAAGGGGTTCTCCCCACCTCTCGTTCGTTTACCCAAACCAGAGCACCTTGAGGCTGACTTGTGATAGTAACTGTGCGTTTTACGCACCCGAACAAGGTAACCCAAATCGCCACAATAAAAAAACCAAATCGCATATTGTGTGGAGTATACAAAGTAGATGGTTTTAATATTTTATTAATCAAACTCATCTCCCCTAAACGTTGAGGCAAGGTAGTGCTTTTTAACAAGTTCGTCGTTAATAATTGTTTTTGGATCACCGTCCCGAAGGTTTTTCCCACTATCAATAATGTATGCACGGTCACAAATATGAAGGGTTTGTTGAACAGCATGATCTGTGACAAGGATGGCTATTCCGGAATCTGCAAGTTTGCGAACCTCACACTGCACATCTTCAACCGTGTGGGGATCTACTGCAGCGAAGGGCTCATCCAACAAAATTAATTTTGGTCGAGTGATGAGTGACCGTGCTATTTCTAGTCTGCGGCGCTCACCACCGCTACACGTTCTTGCAAGTTGTTTTCGTTTGTGTTCTAAATGAAACTGTTGAAGCAGGTGGTCACATCTTTGCCGTTGCATCGGTTTTGGGATTGGCAGTGTTTCTAGAATGGTAATCAAATTGTCTTCGCAACTCATTCCTCGAAATACACTAGGTTCTTGTGCTAGATATCCCATTCCCCTTCTTGCGTGTTGGTACATCGGGAGATAGGTCACGTCTTCTTCATCAAACAACACCCTTCCGTTTTCCGGAGTAATCATCCCAATCATCATCCTAAACGTGGTGGTTTTACCAGCCCCGTTTGGTCCAAGCAACCCAACAATTTCACCAGCATTAACCTCAACACTAACTTTGTCGACAACCTTGCGACCACTGTAGCTCTTAATCAAATTTGTCGCAGATAACAGTGGCACAACTAATGTTCTTCAGAGGTCTTAGCATTTTTTGGAAGTTCTTCACTTGTTACAACTTCTTTTTTAACCCGTTTAGCGAGCGGTGTCCAATCTTCAGGATAAAACCTGTGTGCAAGTGATCCTATGATTAGATGAATATCTTTGTACACATAATCATCAAGGAGAATTGGCTTGTGATCTTCAACAATCACCTTTGCTGTCCAAGTAGTTCTTGCCTTGCCTGTTTTTGAAATCCACCGTTCCATGTCAATGTCTTTAATTTTTTGAGCAGTCCAACAGCCCTCCGGAGTTGTAAGCGTACCAACATCATCAAGCAAATATGTTGCCGCACGTTTCTTCATATTTGAGTATGACCAAAGGTAATAAAAACCAAACGGTAAACATAAAATAAAGAGCCACTGCATTGGCCTATCAAACTTACTTGGAGCGACTATGTCTCCATATTTTTTTATTTCCTCTTGGAACACTGGTTCGTAACCAGAGGCATCACCACCCTCTAATGCTTGTATAAATGTGGACACCGCGGTTTTCCACTCTGTGTCTGTATCATCAACATTTTCAACGGAAACCTGAAGTAGAACAATAGCTTCGGTTCTTTCGGTTGAACCAACAGGGGTTGTGTCCATTGCCGGTTTAAGAACATCGCGAAGAATGGTCCCCCGTTCAGCACCTGTTTGAGCTTGTGGAATAACCACCGCATAGTCCCAAATACCCCAAACCCCAAGAACAATACAGACAACCGCCATAACGAGGGTTTTTAACCAAAAACGAGTTGCAAGGGTTGTTTGTAAAGCCACAGGTATATCCTAATACATTGTCATCCTACACGCTCTTCTTAGAGAGCGTGTCACATAATTCTATTGCTTGCCGAAAAACACGCTGGTGAGTTGGGATTGCGGAAAAATGAGCAATCAGATAATCCAACTGTCTTTTTGTGGGCGAACTATTGTTTATTTGTTCAAGAACATGATCTCCAAGTTCTTCAATGGCGTGGTCAAACCAAGCACAGGTTGGTTTATTTGGGTTCTTTGGTTCCTCAACCTGAACCCGCACGGTTACACCGCTTCCTAGCGCCACAATAGGGCAAAGACCAAGGGTGGTTCTTGGCTCTCGACAAACAACAACACTAGATATATGGTTTGATTTCATGGTGTTATCAAAAAGTGCCGCGTCTCTGGCAACAAGTGGTGGCTGGACTAAGTATCTCCCACCACAATGTTGACGTTCAAGATCTTCTGTGCTTTGAATAAGTTGCACTTTTTTACCATTGTGTGCAGCTTTTGCCCTTTGAGACCTTGCTGTTGCTAGTTTTTCAATCTCAACCGAAAGAGCTTCCCAGTTGCTTTCTGTGCGGGCACCATCAATGGCAGCTATGGCGCTTGCTTCAGCTATAAACCAAGGTTTAATTGTTTTTCGTGGCATGAATATGTGTGGTGTACAACAAAGGAGTTGTGTTTAGTTTGTATACACTTCCCGAACCTCATCGGCCAAAGCGCTGTTTCCAAACCAAAACTTTACTGGTCCGCCCGGTTGGACGTGAATAAGGAGTGGGGCTCCAACCGGAATTAAGAAGATTCCCTGTTCTTTTGTCTCTCCATATGTCATCAAAGATTTAATCAACTCAACGAGTGTTTGCTCATCGCCCGATTCAAACAGAAGTGGGTCTCTGGTGTTTAGTTTAATTGTTGCAGAGGCGTCAAACTCTTGCCAAGATTCGTCACTTGCCATACTAAACGCCACAGCATCAAACATGGACCGCCACTTACCAACCGGAATCATGAGTGTTCGCCCCTCATGAATCTTGTGCACAGCGTCAGTAATTGAAGTAATCATTGTTTCGGCATTCATTTCAAAACAGCTTGTGCCAACATCGCCATCACACCGATTCAAATCGTTGCACAGGCAGTGCTTTGCGGTTGTGTGCCCAGAATCTATTTCCATGAAGACAGAAGTGTCACCTTCTTGGCGCAATTGCACCCCAAGTTCAACAAGGAGGTCACTAATTTCTTGTTCTGTTAGAAAATCCAAAAATCTATTCCAATCACATCGTGTGCGATGTATGAGTATTCAATACGATAGTGGCGAGTATTGCAAGCGATGTCTATTACTACCATACTATTTGTTTGTACCGGAAACACTTGCAGAAGCCCGATGGCAGAGGGAATTGCCCAAAAATGGCTTTCTGACAATGGATTTACGGATTGGCTGGCTGTTTCGGCTGGTGTTTCAGCTAGTCAAGGTAGCCCAACAAGCGAAGAAACAATTAGAGCACTTTCACAACGAGGAATTTTAACTGTTGGGACAAGCAAGGTATTGACGAGTGAAATGGCACGCGCAGCAGATTTGGTTCTGTGCATGTCTAAGAGACACCTGATAGCCACATTAAAATTTACCAACAACGCGGTGCTGCTTGATCCTTCCGGAGATATTCTCGACCCAATTGGTCAAGACCAATCTGTGTACGATGCACTGGCCGAGCAAATGGAAAAACTCATTGCAGCAAAACTACAAGAATTGACAAAAGAAGGAGCATAAATGGCATTTCAAGTTGGGACAATTGCGATTGGTTCAGATCACAGGGCAAGAGGAATAGTAGATGGTCTTGCAGAACACCTTGAACCAATGGGGTGGGTGGTTCACAAACACTACGGAGGCGATGCTGATTCAGTTGATTATCCGTGCATTGCAAAAGAAGTGACAAACGAAATCATTTCTGGCGAAGCAATTTGTGGAATATTAATTTGCGGTTCTGGAATTGGCATGTCTATGGCTGCGAATAAGGTTGCCGGTGTCCGCGCCGCGCTTGTTCACGAACCCGTGGCGGCAGAAATGAGCCGAAGACACAATGACGCGAACGTGTTGTGTATGGCAGCTAATGGGCCACTTGACAGCGACTACAACAAGATTGTAGACACCTGGCTCTCAACCGATTTTGAAGGCGGCCGACACCAACGCCGCGTCGACCTTATAAATTAATTAACCCGAGGTTGATTAACAGGCCTAAATTCCGCGCTGACCTCGAGGATAATTACCACGAAAACAACCACGCAGGTTGTTTTCTGTATTTCCCAAAGTGCCAATCACGTCGACTGTTGCCGAAATGCTTTCAAAAGAATAAATAAAAACACTTTTTTTGTTGCAACGGCGCCAATTATTTATAACAATAGAGTTACATAAGGAGGAAGAAAATGATTTATCCAACAAGTATATTTGCTGCGATGTGTGCACCTTCTCTTGTTTTGTCATACTTGCCACAACCACCAAGCGGTGATATTCCAGAAGTTCGTGCAGTTTCAACTAACCAAATCGACAAGCCGATATGGGTTGGTCCCGCTGAAGACGATGGAACACATCAAATTAGACCATCAAGTTTGCCAACGGACCTTCCAATTCCGATGCCAAACCCAGATGAAGCAAAACCCGTAGACAGTTCTCCTGGAACTTTTTTGTATCACGACTTGCAGACAGACGAAACATATCCAGTGCGTCTTTCGACTTTTAGTTCAGGATTAGAGGGAGGAGATGCCAGTTTCCAGTTTGGTGGAATTTGGAACGGAACATCAAATCATGAGGGTCAGCGAACGTTTTCTGATCTTGAACTTGCAAATAGTCCGGACACATTTCCAAGAAGTACAGCGTGCCGGTTAAGGATGCAATTCACAGATGTTGATGGAATCGAGTGGCAGTTTGTTGGGTCGGGACATCTTATTGATGCAGAAACGATATTGACCGCTGGACATTGTGTTTATACAGATGAGTTTGTAGACAGCAATGGGATTACCAGGGTGATAAATGACTGGGCCGATTGGGTTGATGTGTTTCCGGGTAGTCACGGTGGAACCGACTACTGGGGAAGAGCTGATTCTACCGCCCTAGGGGCATTCACCGGATGGACAGAAGACGATGATTTTGATTGGGATATAGGGGTGATTCGAGTTAGTAGGGCTGTTGGGATGCTTGCTGGTTGGACCGGATGGAGCTGGGGCTACAGTTGTTCAACCATACAAGGCAGGCAATACCACAATTTTTCCTATCCAGCAGAAAGTTGTGGCCAAGATGACGCAGATGGAAACCCACTGCACAATGGTGATGACATGTATTATCGCCAAGGCGAATTTGATTCTTGTCCAGGTAACCAACTACACATAGATACTACAGCGGGATGTTTTACAACAAGTCACGGGGGTATGAGCGGTAGCGGATATTATTATCTTGATGACGATGGAGACAGACGAGTCCATGCCCAGCACTCAAACGGCAATGGATCAACATCTTCAAATGCAGCAAAAATTTGGGAGAGTTTATCTGACTTTTTAGTAGACGACTTTGTCCCCGGTTCACGAGGGTCTAATTTTGATCTTCAGGCAATGTATATCAGAAGTGAAGCGGGAGTTTCTGAGCCCGCACCATATTCTGCAAATGACACCATAGACGACCTAAAGTTTACATCGGCAAACCCAACTAATGGTTCCGACAGCGGAACTTGGGGTTTTGATGTTTATCTTTCTACAGATGACACAATAGATACCGGCGACACCTTGCTTGATCACAAAACATACTCTTGGGATTACAATTCTATGGCAGAAGTCAACGTCGGTTTTGGGAATGTGTATTAACCAGTTGGTCTTCCAACAGGTAACTATTGGCTAGGTGTTCGGTTTGATTCTGACACGGATGGCTCATCAGGAAATAACGAAACAAGCGGATGGGATGCTTACAGGCTTTCTGTTCAGTCAGTAGTAGACGCTGATGCTGTTTCGGTTGTACCGCTAGACACACAAGTTTTTGCAGGAGATTATTTAGAATATTCGGCTATTGTTGGAAACAATGGTGCCCAAACAAGCAACATAGTTGTTGACATTTACGCTTCCACAAACCAGATAATAACGGAATACGACACACTTCTAGGAACTATATACACATCATTTCCATCTCCGGGCACTAATGAAATAGACAGCCCTGTGCTAATACCCGACTCGCTTTCAGATGGAGAGTATTATTTGGGTCTAATTGTTGAGCCAAACTATTATGAAGATGTTGACAATTCGAACAACACTGTTGCCTCGGACAATACTTTTCAAAAAGTAACAGCACCATCAAACGACAACTGTGAAGACGCAGTCGTTGTTGAATTAGGAGACACCGAGTTTTCAACCCTGTACGCTTCAACAGATGGAGCAGACCACCCCGAATGCGAGGAGTCCGGTGATGGCGGTGTAACAGTGAATGACATTTGGTATGCGTTTGTTTCACCATCATCAGGAACACTAACCGCTAGTACTTGTGATCAGGTTGACTACGATTCAGATCTAGTGCTCTATAGTGGAAGTTGCGACACTTCTGTTTTGGTTGCGTGCAACGATGACGGCACTGGCTGTGGTTCATATTCTTCTCTTCTAGAAGCTCCGGTACAACAGGGCTCCTCGTACCTGTTGCGTGTAGGTGGTTGGAACAACAACTCGGCAGGCACAGGGACCTTGTCGCTCACGATTGAAACGAGTGTTTCTGGAGATATTAATGGTGATGGCACTGTGGACGTCGAAGACCTTTTGCTACTAATTGCCTCTTGGGGAAGCGACGGAAGCGACGGTACCGATCTAGATGGAAATGGTGTTGTTGATGTTCAAGATGCGTTGATACTAATTGCAAACTGGGGGTAATTGGCGCGTAGCAGCAAAACGACACTCTTAGTCGATTATTCTCCCACCATTGTGCGAATGTTCCGCATAGGACATAACATAAACACCTATGTCATCCACGCGAATCCTAGATGCAAACATAAACCGCGCTGCCGAAGGAATGCGCGTCCTTGAAGATATTGCTCGGTTTACACTTGAGAACCAAATACTCTGCTCGTCAATAAAGAGTTGTCGACATGAACTTCGTATTCAGACGAAGCATTATTCCTCTTGTCGTGATGTTTTGGGTGATGTTGGTACTGCGGTATCGACAAAAACAGAAGGAACCCGCAATTCTGTAAACGATATTGCGATAGCGGCAGGAAACCGTTGCGCCGAAGCCCTTCGTGTCATCGAAGAGTTTTTAAAACTTGAGCACAAAAAAAATACCGTCGAATCAATCCGATACGAAATGTACGACTTGTCAGCAGAGATAATACGCTTGCTTGGTGCAACAAACAAACAACAGTGGAAACTTTGTTTTATTATGACAAAGGACGAATGTGTCCTTGCTTGGCAAGACACACTCATTCAGTCCATCGCTGCTGGTTGTGATTGTGTGCAAGTTCGAGAAAAAGAACTTGCAACCAACGATTTAATAAAACATGTCAAAGAGGTAAAGCAAATAGCGGACAAATATGGTACCCACGTAATAGTAAACGACCGCGTAGATGTCCTCTTGGCCACCGGTGCCTCTGGGGTTCATTTGGGCAAGAGCGACATGTCTATCCAAGATGCACGAAAACTGCTTGGTTCAGAATACATCATCGGCAAAACGGTACACACCAAAGACGGCCTAACTGGCGACGCTGACTACATCGGAGTTGGTGCCATGTTTGCGTCCAGCACAAAACCAGAGGTTCAAATTTCTTCTCTTGGTTTATTAAAAAGCGCTATGGCGTACAACCACCTTGCTATCGGTGGCATCACCCCAGAAAACGTAAACCAACTATATGCCGCTGGGTGCAAAGGAATTGCTGTAAGTTCTGCAATTGCACACTCAGACGCACCAGAAAAAATGGTCGCCGCGCTCCTACAACCCGAGCGCCAATCCGCATGATGCTTGCTTCGGTTGAACATCATGGTGTTGTTTCCACGACACTTACGACATTTATTTCACTTCTTGCATTTGCAACAGTTGTTGGAGTTTGCGCAAAGTTTGTAAAGGTTCCTTACACAATCGCCTTGGTACTGGCGGGCCTTGCTGTTGCTATCCTTGGTGCTGCTCCAGATGGAATGGTAATAACACAGGAACTTATTCTTGTTCTTCTTCTTCCACCCCTTTTATTCCAAGCAGGTCTTCATCTCGAACTAGAGTTGCTCCAAAAAAAAGCAGTACCAGTTGTAATTCTTGCCATTCCCGGAGTCCTTGTTTCAACGGTTTTTGTTGCACTCGCAGTACGTCCCTTTCTTGGCGACGCCGCTTGGCTACCAGCTTTATTGTTTGGCGCAATGCTTGCTCCGACCGATCCGATTTCGGTTTTAGCAACGCTTAAAACCGCAAAAGCCCCAAGCCGCCTAAAGACACTTATCGAAGGCGAAAGTTTGTTTAATGATGGAACGGGCGTTGTTCTGTTTTTAATTTTGCTTGCAGCCGTCTATCCAACGGGTGACCACGAGGGTTCACTATCTATTGTTGATGGCATAATGCAATTCGTTAAAGTTGCTGGCCTAGGCGTTGTCTTTGGTATTGGCTTTGGATTAATTTCATTTTGGATTTTGCGTCGCCTTAACGACCACGTTCTTGAAAACGCAATAACAATCGTTCTTGCATGGGGCTCATTTATTGTTGCAGAACAAAGTGGGGCCTCAGGTGTTATATCTGTCGTCGTTGCCGGTCTCATTATTGGCAACTACGGTACAAAACTTGCAATGAGCGACCAAACCGTGCAAACAATAAACACCTTTTGGGAATCAATCGACTTCTTAATTAACTCAATTGTCTTTTTACTTATAGGTTTTGAGTTGCAAGATATTGGTGGTTTGCCCGCCCTGCTTCAAACAAACGTTCTTCTCGCAGTTGGTGCAACTTGGCTCGCCATCATGGCTGCTCGTGCCCTCATGGTTTATCCAACATCACTTACTATAGGAAAACACTGGCCAAATGGGTGGAAACACGTTGTCTTCTGGTCTGGACTTAAAGGGTCTATTCCACTCGCACTGGTTTTGGGACTTCCTTCTGGCGAACTTAAACAAACACTTGTTCCCGTTGCCTTCGGCGTAGTTATGGTAAGTTTGTTGTTGCAGGGCTTAACCGTTGGTCCACTTATTCGAAAAACAGGCGTTGCAAATGCCAATTAGCGATTTTTCATTTACATTTTTGGGAACAGGCACATCTGCTGGCATTCCCGTTATTACTTGTGATTGTGATGTGTGCAAGAGCGATAATCCAAAAGACAAACGACTAAGGTGTAGTGTTTGTGTTCGATTCAAAGACGAAACGGGGCAAGACCGCTCGGTGCTAGTTGATACGTCCCCAGATTTTCGGCAACAGGTGCTTAGGGAAAAACTTACGCGCTGTGATGCGATTCTGTTTACCCACAACCACGTTGACCATACATTTGGGCTAGACGACACGAGGATGTTTAACATATCGATGTCACAACCACTTGACATTTATGCAGAACGTCACACCCTTGACCACCTTTCCAGAGTTTTTCAACACGTTTTTGAATCACACAAAAATGTTAACGATTCTTTTGTTGCAAACTTGATTCCACACGAAATTTTTCCAGAAGAACCAATTGATTTGTTTGGTGTTACCTTCACGCCAATCCGACTTCTTCATGGACGACTCCCAATAGTTGGTTTTAGAATAGATGCCATAGGCGCCCCATCGATTGCCTATTGCACCGATGTCTCTTCGATACCACCCGAAACGTGGCCACAACTTGAGAATCTTGAAGTTCTTGTGCTCGACATGCTTCGGTTTAGACACCATCCTACACACCTAAACCTTGATCAGGCAATTGAAATTGCTCAGCAAGTTGGTGCGAAGCAAACCTACTTCACACACATGACGCACTGTGTTATGCACGACAAAACCGAGGAAGAATTGCCAAGCGCAATGCACCTTGCTTACGACGGCCTAAAAATCCAATAAGTTATTTTGTTCCAGAACTCTCGTTCAGTGTGCCCGTTGCGTCTACAAAAATTTGTTTTGAAGCAACCGGTATAGAAAGTTGATGGGCACCTTTAGAAATGTTTATTTTGTTTAAGTCAATCACCTGCAACGTTGTGTTTTGGTACGACTTAAAATAAAGTTTATTATTGGTGAGGTCTTTGTAGACAGTCCACTGAGTTTTGTCTGGCAGATCGTCTTTTGCACCCTTCTTTCCTTGGACAGCACCGTTTGGAATGTCGACATTGTTCATAATGTGATCAGCCAAATTAACCGTTTCTTCGCCCGTTTCAACAGGGAATGAACTTTTTGCCAAATACATTATTTTTACAAACCTTGAAGGGGGCGTGAAATCACCAGGAATACCAGTAGCCCCAGAACCCTGTCCAGTTGCCGCGATGATAAGCGTTCCGTTTCAGGGGAACTATGATCGTAAGATTGGTCCAAACAACGACGGCTCTCGTTACCAACTTAACTTTCAACCGGTAATCCCAATAGAACTGAATGACGATTGGAATTTGATTAGCCGGACCGTTGTTCCGATTATTAAACAAAAAGATATTCTTCCTGACTCGGGAACCCAAACAGGAGTTGGTGACACTGTTCAAAGTTTTTTCTTTTCCCCAAGAAAGCCAACCGAAGATGGGTGGATACTAGGGGTTGGTCCCGCCCTGTTACTTCCAACGGCTTCGAACGATTTACTTGGTACAGAAAAATGGGGCGCAGGACCAACTTTTGTTGGTCTCAGGCAAGATGGTCCATGGACATACGGCATTCTCGCCAACCACATCTGGTCATATGCTGGTAACAAAAATCGAGCTGATGTAAACGCAACATTTGTTCAACCTTTTGCAAGTTACACCACAAATGACGCCTGGACATTCGGTATCCAAACAGAAACGACATACAGTTGGGAAACCGAAGAATGGTCAATTCCAATTGAGGGTGTTGTTTCTAAAATGACAACAATTGGAAACCAGAAATTAAACATCTTTGGTGGGCTCAAATATTGGGTTGATAGCCCAAATAGCGGTCCACAAGGGCTTGGTTTCCGCTTTGGAATCACCCTTCTCTTCCCAAATTAATTAGAGGCCCTGCACTGTCAGTGGCGCGAACTCTCTGCTATAATCCCGCCTCTTATGGCACAAATTCGCGCTATCCGAAAACGTATGACTGCGGTTGGAACCATCGCACGTATTACTAAAACGATGCAGATGATTGCTACGGCAAAATTTACTGCCGCTCTATCAAGGGCTAAGGATAGCAGACCATACACAGACGCAATTCGAAATCTCGTTGGTGAGGTTTCTGGTGCAGCAGGCGA
>JACNLO010000081.1 GCA_014381555.1 Planctomycetota bacterium
ATGGGAACAGCCAATTGAACTTGCAAGGCAACTTGAACTCGACCCAAATCTTCCAAGGCGTATTGCTCAAGCCGTTGAGCAGGAAGCGACCCTTGAAGCACTTTCACTTCTCCCCGGTGAAGATGGGGTAGAAATTTTTATCGATGCAATCGCAGATATGATGGATGGAAAACTTGTTGATACTGCCGCACTGTTCCATTTGTCAGCCTATGTTTGAGAAGCCCGTTTTTTGCAGCTTAAACGACCATCGGAGATATTGTTGTGATACCTGCTGCTCACCAGGATTACATAAAATTCATACATGAATCCAGCACTCTAAATCATAGCCACGATGATCGCGGGTTGGCTCCAAGAACAACAACAACTCGCCATCGAGTATCTCAAAGAAGAGAACCGCGTCTTACGAGAGCAACTTGGCTGCAAACGACTAATGGTGAGCGATGACCAGCGACGACGATTGGCAGTGAAGGGAAAGATACTCGGTCGCAAATTCCTTCGTGAGATAGGTTAGGCTGACAAATGGAATAGTACTGGAACGGTAATAAACAGGGTTTTGGCGTATTACTGGGCATCAAGAATGGATTCGTCCAAAGGTGCAACCACCTCTCAACTACTGCACTCGATTGCGAAAACTTTGTCTGAGTTTGTAGAAGTAACAGTCGCAGGAACCAAATCACCCATGGTTGCAGAAGATTTCAAAGTGACTTCTGCATAGTATTCACACCGCCCGCGATATGTTTCTGTTGATGTATCGTATTGTTCTAGTATGACATTGATCTGTCGACCTATGAGTATTGTTTTGTACTTGAGTGAAAGTTCTTCATTCAGTGCAATCAATCGCTCGACTCGTTCTTGCACAACTTCAGGTGGTAATTGTTTCCAGCGAGCTGCTGCTGTTCCAGTGCGTACTGAGTACGGGAAAATGTGCATGTGCAAATAGCAGGCACTTGAAGCGGTTGCAAGAGTTTGTTCAAAGTCATCTTCTGTTTCTGTTGGGAACCCGCAAATCACATCGGTTGTAATCGCAGGAGGAAGTCCGTTAAGTGTGAGCCGATCGTTCACCAGCGCAATCATTTCCATGTACTGCGAAATGTTGTACTGGCGGTTCATCTTTTGCAAAACAGCATCGCTCCCAGACTGCAACGGTAAATGTAAGTGCGGAACAATGTTCTTGTTCGCGACCATTGCGTCAAGTAACACAGGTGTGACATCGCCTGGTTCCATGGAACTAATACGTAACCGTTGCAGGCCATCTATATGTGCAACTGCATCGAGTAAATCCGCTAAGTGCTCGGATTCGGGTGAGTCTTGTTTCCGCCTCAATGCTGTTTCGTGCCCATACGCACCAATAAAGACACCTGTGAGCACAACTTCTTTGTGTCCAAGTTCGACTAGCCGAGTTGCTTCAGTAACGGCATCTTCAATTGTTTTTGAGCGAAGCGTCGTTCTGATTTTTGGAATGATGCAAAACGTACAGTGCGCATCGCATCCGTCTTGAATGCGAAGCTCCGCGCGAGTGTGTTCTCCCTGATGTTGTGGCAATGTAGCGATTGGAAGGGAAGTCGTTCTTGCTTTTGTTTCTTGGCTTGGTCGTTGTAACCAATTGTCTACTTCATTTGCAAATCGCTCGATCATCGGTGTTTCGCCCGCTTGTGTTACGACTGTATCACCAAGTTCTTGTGCGACTTTTGGATCAGTTCCGGTAAAACAACCGGTCACAAAAACATGTTTTCCATTTCGTTTTGCTCTACGAATTGCATTCCTAGATTTTGCGGCCGCTTGCCCTGTGACGCTACACGTGTGCACAATTTCAAGGTCAGGTGATTGCAAAGATTCTTTCATTCCACGATCTTGCAAAATTGATTCCATTTCACGGCGCTCAGCATGATTCATGCGGCAACCAAGCACTTTAAAATGGTAGGTTTTTTTCATGGAACGCGCCATGGTACCATGGACAGATGTCGAAACGGCTTATCACAATAACACGAGAACTCTCCAAGGGCGTTGACGCGCTTACGTTTTCCGAACCTGTTGCGTATGTGTATAACCCACTTGCGTATGCATGGAAATCGCATTGTGCGTATTTACAAAAGTATGGTGAAGGGAAAGGGCGTGTGTTATTGATTGGCATGAATCCCGGACCATGGGGAATGGCACAGACTGGTGTGCCTTTCGGAGAAATTTCGGGGGTTCGTGATTTTCTTGGGATTGATGAAGAAGTAAAACAGCCGGAGCGTGTACACCCAAAAAGACCTGTGCAAGGTTTCGATTGCCCAAGAAGCGAAGTCAGCGGTCGGCGTGTGTGGGAATGGGCGAGAGAACGCTTTGGAAGTGCAGAGAATTTCTTTAACGATTTCTTTGTGATCAATTATTGCCCACTTTGTTTTATGGAAGAAGGTGGAAAAAACCGAACGCCAGATAAACTTATACCGAAAGAACGTGACGCGGTTTTTGAAGTGTGTGATGTTGCACTATGTAAGTTTGTTAAAGCGTTAGAGCCATCGAAGATCGTCGGTATTGGTGGTTTTGCAAAAAAACGTGCGACGAAAACGCTTGACCTCGATGATGTCGAAACCATTTTGCATCCAAGCCCAGCAAGCCCGATGGCAAACCGCGGGTGGGCACCGCAAATCGAAAAACAATTTGAAGCGATGGGCGTGTTGATTCCACAGCGTGCATAAAAAACAAGCCCGCACGAAGTGCGGGCTTGTCTAAAAAACATTTTACTTTACGCAGTGATGAACTTATTTTCTTCGTCGCCTAGTCGCAACACCTGCAAGCCCAAGAAGTGCAAGTGCACTTGGTGCGGGGATTGCTCCAGGTACTGTACTGTAGTAGAAACCGCCAAAAGCGTCGTATCCTTCCCACTCGTCTTCGTGCTCGGTAATCTCAACACTGTCGAAACCAGAGTCAAAGGTAAAGTTGAGATAGTTTGTTTCGCCAACTATGAAATCGTTGAACGTGACTGTGTCGACAAGTACGCCATCTTGATACATGTCCATAGTCCAGTCAGACGCATTGTCTACTTCCCTAAGCAACATAGCAAAGGAAAAAACTGTTTCATCAAACGAAATCGATAATGAACCTTGTGGAGCTATAATCATATCTGGGCCAGCAGTTTCTTCAAATGCATGTGGGTAATAATCATAAATCCCAACAGCAAATCCAAAACCCCCTGGAGCATTGTTAAATGTCATACCATTGGTGTTCCAGCCACTGTTGTGCCAGCCATCGTCAACACCCCACTCAAAGCCGCCGCCATCAGCAGCTGAAGGTGCAACAGCACTCCATGCATCGTAGGAGTCGTAGTTGACAATGTCGCTAAAACTGTTTGCACTGCAACAAAGGACTACTGCAGCGCCTGTCAAAAATGTATTCATAAACTTTTTCCTCTCTTCTTAGGTTAGGTGCTATGCATTGCACAGCACAATTTCTCTTCAGATTAATTCTACATGATGAGGGGTGGTAATAAAACCTAAAAAGGACGTTATTTTCTACTTTTACTAAACAATAAAATATGATATATAAGTGCTAAATATAGAAATAAATGCTATAATAAGATATATGAAAACACCTTTGCAATTCCTTCATCCTGACGATACGAAGGGTGAGATTGCCGCCCGTTTGCGTGCAACGCGTCTTCGGCTTGGGTGGAAACAGTCAACACTCGCAGATCGTTCTGGTGTTTCGCTTCCAACTATTCGTCGGTATGAATCAACTGGTCAGACTTCGATGAGTAACTTTTTGAACCTCTGTTTCGCGTTGGGCTTGCTCGATGAAGTTGGTGAGTTGTTCCAAACGACAAACGCAAATTCAATCGCAGAACTTGAAGCGATGACAAGCGCACATAAGAACAAAAGGCAGCGGGGGACGAAATGAAAAAACTAATTGTACGGTTTCAAAAAAGCCAAGCAGAAGTATTGGTCGTCGGAACGCTCGCAGAGCAAGATCGAAAAATATATTTTGAGTATGACGCAAGTTGGATAGAAAGTGGGTTACAACTTTCACCATTTAAATTGCCATTACAACAAGGACTTTTTGAACATACCGACTATTCTTTTGGTCCACTTCCGGGTTTGTTTGACGATTCACTTCCTGATGGTTGGGGATTGTTGTTAATGGATAGATACTTTCGCAAATTAGGTGTAGACCCCGCAACGCTTTCACCGCTGGATCGATTGAGTTATGTTGGAACTCGTTCGATGGGTGCATTGACATATCATCCCTCTCACGAAGTAGAACTTGATTCAAGTATTTTGGACTTACATGCACTGGGAAAAAATGCAGAAGAGGTTTTTGCAGGTTCCGTAGCGAACGTACTTCCTGAACTTGAACGAGCGGGCGGAACACCCGGCGGTGCACGGCCAAAAGTGTTAGTTGGAGTAAAAGATGACCAAATCATTTCTGGTGAAAATGATTTACCAAGCGGCTTTGAACACTGGCTGATTAAGTTTGCTTCTAGAGAAGAGTTATCGCATGCAAGTAGGGTGGAGTACGCGTATTCTTTGATGGCAAAAGAGGCGGGTATTTCGTTTCCTGAATCGCGCTTGTTTGATGCGGGTAATGACCGTTGTTACTTTGGCGTAAAACGGTTTGATAGGGAGGAAGGTAACAAACGGAAGCATGTCCACACATTTGCGAATTTGATACATACAAATTTCAGAATTCCATCGACTGATTATGTTGATTTATTCAAGGTGACACAACTTCTTACTCGTAATCATCAAGACATCGTGGAGTTGTTTCGTCGAATGGTTTTTAACGTTGCTTCGCACAATCGAGATGATCACGCGAAAAACTTTGCATTTATGATGGATGAGCATGGGCAGTGGGGACTGACTCCGGCATACGACCTTACCTTTACAGAGGGAATTGGTGGCGAGCATACAATGAGCGTGCTTGGAGAAGGTATGAATCCATCATGGGAACAATGCGTTGAACTTGCTGCGCAGTTTGGCGTGAAGAAAAAGGTAGCTCTTTCTATTATTGAACAAGTAAAAAGCGCGACACATCAGTGGAAAAAGTTTGCGAATACAGCGAAGTGTTCGAAAAGTATGATAAAAGAGATTGCAGAACAAATGAATTGCAAATAACCACCAGCGGGATTGTTTATCTGGAAAGGTGTGGCTAGGATCTGAAGTGCAGGATTCATGTATGAATTTTATGTAATCCTGGTGAACAGCAGGTATCACAACAATATCTCCGATGGTCGTTTAAGACGCAAAGAATGGGCTTTCCAAATGTAGGCTGACCAATGGAACAGTACGGGGACAAAAACACCTAAATTGTTGAAACAATACTTGTATATAGGCGACATAGTGTTATTATGATAGGTATAAATAGCGATAAAATTGTTATTTATAGGTATAAAATGAAAAGATACGCACTCAACTCATTGAAACAATGGAAAAATAGTTCGGATCGTAAGCCCCTCATTATCCGTGGAGCCAGGCAAGTCGGCAAGTCGTACCTTGTACGGATGTTTGGGCAGGAGTATTTCGATAACACGATCGAAATCAACTTCGAGACAGAGGTATGGGCGGAAGATTTGTTTGCTGACAAAAAACCAGTAGATGTGATAGCTTTTCTGGAAGCACAATATAACCAACGAATTTTTGCGGGTAAGACATTACTGTTTCTGGATGAGATACAGGCTGGACCAAAGACACTGGCTTCACTGCGGTATTTTTATGAGCAGATTCCGGATTTGCATATTATTGCAGCTGGGTCACTACTGGATTTTGTTTTGCATGACCATACATTCTCCATGCCGGTTGGTCGGATTGAATACCTGCATCTTGGGTCTATGAGTTTCGAGGAATTTCTTCAGGCTACCGATAATGAAATTAAGCTTGAACGACTACGAGAATTCTCGTTAAGTGATAATTTTAACGAAGCTCTGCACAAATCCCTCATGGAGGACTTCCGGAAGTACATCATTATTGGTGGTATGCCAGGTAGCATTCAGACTTATATTGATAGCGGTAGTTATCTTAATGTCCAAAAAGTTCAGGAAGGAATTCTGGCGACCTATCAGGATGATTTCAGCAAATACGCTAGAAGAACGGACCATACATTATTAAGGAAAGTGTTTTCCCGCATCCCTTTGCTGGTCGGCCAAAAGATTAAATATGTCAACGTCGATCCACATGAACGCAGCGCAAAACTCGCCAGTGCGATAGAACAGTTGGAGATGGCTAAGTTACTTACCCGTGTTGTACATACACACGCGAACGGCATTCCGCTGGGTAGTGAAATCAACAGCCGAGATTTCAAGATTCTATTTCTTGATACAGGATTGTTATGTCGTGCATGCCGACTTGACATGACTGAAGTGCTTGAGACAGATGATTTACTGATGGTAAATTCTGGCGCAATTTGTGAACAGTTCATTGGTCAGCATTTACTTTACAATGTTCCTTCATACCAACAACCGGAACTTTACTGTTGGATACGACAAAAGGCTGGAACAAGCAGCGAAGTTGATTATGTTGTTCAATATGGAACAAACATCATCCCTGTTGAGGTTAAAGCGGGTGTGACAGGAAGGCTTAAATCGTTGCATGTATTCCTGCTAGAAAAACATCGTGATTTTGCGTTGCGGTTCAATGCGGATATTCCCTCAGTTGTAAATACTGTCACGGCGGTAGCGTCTACAGAATCAAAACCGTTTCGTCTGCTTTCTCTGCCCCTGTATATGGTCGGCCAGACCAATCGACTGATCAAAGAAGCCGTACTGTTAGAAAACTAAACTAAACAGGATTCTCATATGTCGTATGTTTTTGCGCTCTCAATACATGTCCGTTTAACAGACAGTACATTTCTTGAGACCTTAAATGACTGAATAGATTTTCAGAGAGTGGTTCGAAGAGGGTTCGTTTTGGGGAGCTTCTCAGATCGCCGTGTATGGTAAAACTAGCCTCGGGCGATTTGTGGTTAACAGATAAGCAAAATCATGGGTTTTTAGCGAATCGTGGCAAGTCGCGACTGGCAAATGGTTACGGGCGTTCTGTTGTAACCCCCGCGCTCTCTGTTTGATTTTACAGGAGTCACTGACTGGTACAACTAATGGGGGGCAGGTCACTCCAACAAGTGTAGCTAGGTGGACTTTAAAAGCGATTTTTGGTTGGCATTCCAACTTTAAGAGGTATATTTGAGCATTAAGAGGTGTATTTGAACATTACTGGAACCCCCCCCCCCCATATTGAGCGAATAGGATGGCGGTACATTTGTAAGTAGAGGAGAGAACAATGCCAAGTATTCAAAGAGTGTGCGTTTTTTTAACATGTGCACGACACTTGCCAATCGTATTGATTGGCGTAT
>JACNLO010000050.1 GCA_014381555.1 Planctomycetota bacterium
GCGATAGCTGGATTCGAACCAGCGACCTAGGGCTTATGAATCCCTCGCTCTAACCGACTGAGCTATATCGCCATTGACGTGTCATTATATCAAAAGCGTAGCATATGAAGCGTTTTTTAGAAATGACGTAGGAGTTTAAACGTTAGTGGCAGCGTTGTTGCCACTAAGCCATCGAGCGTCGATTCCTTCGGGATGTTTTTCACCAGTACGGTGCGTTATGGCTGCAGCGACTAATCCCATAAACATGGGTTGAGGTCGAAGCGGACGACTCGTCAGTTCTGGGTGGAATTGTCCGGCAACAAAGTAGGGATGTACGTCACTTGAAAGTTCAAGCACTTGCATGATTTGGTGTTCTGGGTGATGCCCACTGAAAATGAGCCCTGCTTTGGTGAGTTGGTCGATGTACTTTGGTTCAACTTCGTAGCGGTGTCGGAACCGTTCACGGACGCTGGTGCTTTCGAAAAGTTGATTTGCAAAACTTTCGGGGGTGATTTCAACATCTTGACCACCTAGTCGCATTGTGCCACCTAGACCTTCAATTTCTTTTTGATCTGGTAGTTCGGCGATGACAGGGTGAGCACAATTGACGTCAAACTCGGCTGAGTTTGCTCCATCAAGTTGCATGACGTTTCTTGCAAACTCTACAACCGCCATTTGGAATCCAAGGCAAATGCCAAGAAATGGAATGCCGTGCTCACGAGCCCATTTTACGCTTGCTAGTTTGCCTTCGATGCCTCGTTCGCCAAAACCGCCGGGGACGATGACTGCGTCAAGGTCAGCGACTTCAAGTTTTGAGTCAGCGTTTTCGGCAGTAAAGTTAGTGACGTCGAGCCATTTTATATTTACATTTGCAGAAAGATGGGTGGATGCGTGTTCAATCGCTTTGTCAATCGAAGCGTACGCATCACGAATCGATGTGTATTTACCAAGAATGCCAATGTTTATGTTGTATTTTCGCTCAGATGCGATTGCAGTTGTGTAAGCATTCCAAGCAGAGCGCGCCCTGTCTTCAGCAATGGCGTCTACTCGGTTGTGAAGTTTTAGTTGAGATAGAATTTGTCTGTCTAATCCATCGCTTCGCATTGCATCTGGAATAGTGTAAATGGAAGCGCGGTCGTGCATCGAAAAGACGCATTCTTTTGGAACGTTTGAGAACATGGAAATTTTTTGGATGACCGTGTCCGTAACGGGAAGTTCAGCGCGGCAAGCAACTAAGTGTGGCTGGATGCCTGTTTCCATGAGCCGCTTAATTCCGAGTTGTGCTGGCTTTGATTTTTGTTCGCCAAGTATCGCTGGTTCCACGATGTACGTAAGCGCCACAAAACATGTTGACTCGGGACCTTCTTCGTAGGCAAGTTCCCGTAGAGCTTCAATGTAAAAACCATTTTCGTAATCGCCGACTGTTCCGCCAACTTCAACAAAAACAACATCCGCTTGTTTGCCATTTTTGCCGCCTTCAATAGCGAGTTGGCGAAGACGACGTTTTACTTCGCCAGTAACGTGTGGAATCATCTGTACGTCACGCCCAAGATATCCGCCCGCTCGTTCGCGGGTTAAAATTTCAGTATAGATTTGCCCAGCGGTTGTGAAATTTGAGTGAGATAGATTTTGATCGAGGATGCGCTCGTAGGTGCCAAGATCCATGTCTGTCTCGGTTCCATCGTCAAGAACAAAGACCTCGCCGTGGCGAAAAGGGTTTAAAGTCCCTGAATCGATATTTAGGTACCCCTCAAGTTTTACTGGAGTGACAGTAAGGCCCTTGTCTTGGAGTAATTTGGCAAGCGAGGAACTGAAAATACCCTTGCCAAGACCAGACATAACAGTTCCAAGAACCACTACATAGCGGGTATGACCTTGTTTATAGCCATCGGGGATTGGAGAATAGAATTCTGTGGCGTCGACGGATTTGCCAAATTGGCTCAAAAACGTTTCGTTGGAATCTTGGGTGGGCATACGAGATTGTAGCACGTAGTGTACTTGGCACCAAGTATGTAATGCTATTTTATCTACGGTCAAATGGGGACAGTCCCCCGGGGACAGTCCCCATGCGAATCGTTGATTCTGTTGCGAATACCCAGAAAAAGTGGGCATTATTGGGGACAGTCCCCTGGGGACTGTCCCCCTTGTTGTCCCCCTTGTAGAATGATGAGATGAGCAAGAAGGTAGTTGCAGTTATTCCTGCGAGGATTGATTCGTCGAGGTTTCCGGCAAAAATGATTGCGGATGAAACGGGCAAGCCACTGATTCAGTATGCTTGGGAGGTTGCAAATGCAGCCAAAACTGTCTCGGATGTGTTCATTGCAACCGATTCGGATGATATTGCCGAAGTGTGCAGAACATTTGGCGCAGTAGTCATCATGACCGGAGAACACCCAAATGGAACTAGCCGAATTGCGGAGGCGGTGCAGAATTTGGAGTGTGATGTGGTAGTCAACATGCAGGGCGATGAGCCTGAACTCGACCCAGCTGTCATTGATGCAACAGTTGAGGCTCTTGGCGAAAATGTGATGGCAACAGCTGCTTGCTCGTTGCAGGAGGAAGAGTTTGCTAATGAGAATGTCGTCAAGGCGATTGTAGAAAATGGTCTTGCTGTTGATTTTACGAGGGAAGCAATCGAAGGTTCACTTCGGCATATCGGTTTGTATGTGTACCAGCCGGAGTTCTTGCAGACCTATGTTGGCATGCAACCAACTCAGAACGAAATTACTCGGCGCCTTGAACAAATGCGTGCAATTGATAACGGATTTCAAATTGCTGTAGCGATGGTAGAACCACAACCCGGTGGAATAGATACTCGGGATCAATATGACGACTTTGTTGCACGTATGAGGGTCTGGTACGGACCTGGTACACCTTAAAGGTTTAAGGTGTACCAGGTCCGTACCAGACCCAAGGTGTACCAGGTCCGTACCAGACCCCGTTTAGTCGAGTTCTTTGACGAGTTCGTCGAGGTTGCGTCTACACTCGCGGATGTCGCGGTAGGAAATGTCTTTTCGAGCAATACCTGAGCAGATATCCATTGCCTCTCTTGCTAAATCGATATTACTATCTGCCTTTGCTTTTTTGGCAAGGGCTTGCATGAGGTCATACCGGAGTGACAACTCGGTTTCGTTATCTCCACCGGCAAGTGCTTTAATAGATTCTTTGAACTCGCCAACTGCTTCAGCAAACCATCCCTCGGAAGCAAAACAGCGTCCAAGTTCCTGCCCAGCTCGAACACGCAGACGTGGTTCATCCTTTGCTTTCTGGAAACATTCCATTGCTAGATTCATGTCTCCGTCAATTATGGCAAGTTCACCAAGTTGATATCGAATCTTACGATCAGTTGGATATTTCACAGCGCGTTCTTGGTATTCCTTTTTTTGGAATTCCTGCAATTCTTTGCGATTTTCTTCAAGTCGTTCCAAGAGCTCTTGATTTGGTTCTCGACCAAGTTGCGATTCGATCTGCTTAATTCGTTTTAAGCCCATCATTATTTTTATGTCGGCGGCTTCCATACGGAAACGATATTGTTTGGTTGTTTTGTACCCCTTCATCAAAACTTGGAAAGCTAATTTTATTGAATCTGATGTATCTTGTTTTTTTAATAATTTTACGTAAGAAGAGATTGCTTCTGGCGAAGATGGGTCATCTTCAAACTCTTTCTTTGCTCGAGCAAGCACCCGATCTGCGCTGCCTCCTGCTCCTGCAAGAGATTCGTCTTCCTCAAGTTCCCGCTGCTTGTCCATATCCTTGACCAAGTTACGAAAGCCGCCTTCTTCACCCATAGTTTCATAGCCGCCCTCAGTCATCGCACGTTCTGCAGCGAGCTCATTCAGCTCTCGTTCCAGAGTAGAATCATCTGGCTTCATTTGCAGTGCAGCTTGCCCAACTTTGATCGCTTGGTTCCACGCTTCAGTGGATTTAAATAATTCCATCAAACTCTTAAGTTCTTTATGCGTTAAAACTTTTCCGCCTCGTTGTGACATTGAGAGAACGACATCTGCCATTTCAGAACCAAAAGTATTTTGACCAGCTTCCACTGCAGCGGAAATACTTTTTATGCCATGTTTTGGATTTGTTATATCGTGCCACCATTCAAAAAGAGCGGCAACAAACTTGTCAATATTAGTAGGACCCTCGACTTGTTTAATTTGCTTACTTGTGGCTGGGTCACCGCCACGATTGTAATACGTTGAGGCAATCTGTAGTACCTCGTTATGGATCTCGGTATCCCGAGGGTCAAGTTTGAAACCACTCGCAAAAAAAGCGAAAGCGGAGATGTAGTTATGGCTCTCAGCCATTTGCCGAGCTCGTTCAAACCAAGCGTTCGCCTTTTCAGGGTCTGGTATAAAAACGTCGGTTGATTCTGATTTTTTTCCAAATAGTGCCATAAATGTATGGTCCCCAAAGGGTATGTTGTATTCTACATTGGGTCAATACCTTCTGTGGGGTAGAATGTACATATGCCAGTTGATCCTCAATCTTTGTCCCTTCATATTTACCCTTCGGCCACTCTTCTCCATAGCGCTCAAGAGGTGGATCCTTCTGATCCAAATGTTCAGGCAGTTGGGCAGCGGATGATAGAAATGATGTTTGAGCATAGTGGCGTGGGGCTTGCCGCTCCGCAAGTTGGGCTATCTTGGCGTGTTTTCGTGACTCGGGACTCAAGCTCGGAAGAGGACGAAATTAAGGGCTGTGTGTGGATAAATCCTCGGCTTGAAGTAATCTGTGATGAGCTGGAAGTGGATGAAGAGGGGTGCCTGAGCTTACCAGAGATTCGCGCTGACATTCGTAGGCCCTCTGGCATCCGTATTTCTGGCTTTGATTGCAATGGAAAGCCACAGGAGATGACGAGTAATGATTTTATGGCGAGAGTTTGGCAACACGAAAACGACCACCTTGACGGAATACTGATTCTCGACAAGATGTCGGCGATGGGGCGCTTGGTGAATCGCAGATTGATTCGTAACCTTGAGCGAGCACAATGAGAATTCTTTTTTTAGGTTCTGGTGAGTTTGGATTGCCCACTTTGCAGAAACTTGCGACCTCGCATGAAGTTGTCGGAGTTATTACATCGCTGGATAAAACTGCAGGACGAAACCGGAAAACAACACCGACACCAATTGGATCATGGGCATCCGAGAATGGGCTAAATGTCTTTAAAACTGATGATGTGAACGAACCAATGATTCTTGAGTCTGTTGCAGATATGCAATTAGATGCAATGGTTGTTATTGCATTTGGTCAAAAACTATCACAAGAGTTAATAATTAAACAACGAACAATGAACTTGCATGCTTCGCTTCTGCCAAGATGGCGTGGAGCGTCCCCGATAAATGCAGCAGTAATGCATGGCGATGCATGTTCTGGAGTGAGCGTGATAACTTTGGCAGAAAAAATGGATGCGGGGCTTGTGCTTGGGCAGGTTTCAACCGAAATTGGCGATGCGGAAACAGCAGGGGAGTTGCACGACCGGCTCTCACATCTAGGAGCACAATTGTTGCTAGAGGTTCTTGCAGGAGATTCGTCTGGCGTTATACAAGACGAATCTCTCGTAACATACGCACCTAAACTTTCTCGTAGCGATGCAATTGTAGACTTGTCGAAAGATTCTAAAACAGTTGCAAATACTATCCGTGGATTGTCCCCATGGCCTGGCTGCCATTTGAATATTTCTGGAGTTGATTGCAAGATTCTCAACGCGATTGCCAAAGAGAGTAGTGGAACCATCGGTGAAGTATTAGCTGATGGCACAGTCGCAACTGGAACAGGAAGCATTGAGATTTTGAGTATGAAACCAGCAGGTAGCAAAGCGATGTCATGGAAAGACTTTTGTAATGGAAGAGACATTTCTGTTGGTGACATGTGCAAGGCGCAACCATGAGTGTTAAATCAATGGCTTTAACCTTGTGGGATGTGATTAAATCGACAGAGTTTAAGGTGGCTAAGCCAAAAGTGGATGGGCTAAAAAAACCTAGACCAATTCAAGCAAAGTATGACGCGATTGTTGAAACAATGAAAGAGACATATGGATTTCGCATACGAAAATGGCGAAATTCGATGAGCGGATGCGCATGGGAACTTAAAGACAAGCAAGGGAATATTTCACGCATGGTTGAATCGCCATACCCAAAAGGCCCGATGAGCTGTGCAATTTTTTTACATGAAGTCGGGCATCATGCAATTGGATTCCATGTCTATAAGCCACGATGCCTTGAAGAATACAAAGCGTGGGAATGGTCAATTAATGCAATGATTGCAAACGATGTACGCTTAACTGACAATGTTTTGAAGCGGCGAGACAACTCGCTTAGTTACGCAGTAGCAAAAGCCCTCCGCCGAGGTCTTAAAAATGTCCCGATTGAACTAGAGCCATATATACCAGAACATATGAAAAGAGTTCCGTGACAGTAGAGCTGACAATCGCAGATCTCGAATACGATTTGCCTCAAGAGCGAATTGCAACTCAGCCCGTAAGCCCACGTTCTTCTGCGAAATTATTAGTTGTTCATAAAAATTCGTTTGAAGATTGTTGCATGACAGATTTTCCAGATTTGCTTCCGGAAAATGCTTTGCTCGTCGCAAATGAAACAGCAGTTCTTCCAGCAAGATTTACGACAGTTCGCAAAGATTCTGGAGGTAAGGTCGAAGGATTATTTCTTGAGGAACATTCGCAAGGTTGGTGTGTGATGCTCAAGAGTAATGGTAAGTTGCGCTCTGGAATTATGCTAGAACTTTCAAATGGGATGGATCTTACGCTGCTTGAACGAAATGGAGCGAATTGGATTTGTGCATGTTCCAGTAGCCATTCACCTCAAGATATTCTTGTAGAAGTCGGAACGACTCCGATTCCTCCTTACATCCTTAGAGCTCGAGGTGAGGAACATGTTCCAGATGCCGTAGACAGGGAGCACTACCAAACACTCTTCGCGAAGCACGAGCAGTGTGAATCGGTAGCTGCCCCAACAGCTGGACTACATTTTGATGAATCGCTTCTTTCAAAGATGTCTAGTCTTGGAATTGAACAGGTGTACGTCACATTACATGTCGGTGCAGGGACCTTCAAAGGGATTGAAACTCAAGAAATTAAGAATCATGTCATGCACCACGAAAGGTGGGCAGTTTCTCAGAAAACACTCAATGCTATTGGACAAGCGAAGAAGGACAACCGCCCAATAATTGCCGTTGGGACGACAACTGTTCGGACCCTCGAATCTCTGCCACCCCTGGAATCTTGGCCAATTGATGGTGGACTCTCTGGTTCTACAGATTTAATGATTGCCCCTCCCTATGATTTTCGTCTTGTCGATGGAATGCTGACGAATTTTCATTTGCCCAAATCAACGTTGCTTACACTCGTTGCCGCCAAAATCGGCATTGAGCAACTTCATGCTGCTTACAAAAAAGCAATCGCTTCTGAATATCGTTTTTACAGTTACGGAGATGCCATGTTTATCCTTCCGTAAACAGGCAAAGTGATGTATCCTGTTGGGGCAAGGATGCACACGATAGAAACGCTACTACAAGGGCTTGATGCACGGATGCAGTTCAACACGAACGCATTGGTGACGGATGTCGTGCAACACTCCGATAGAGTGACCCAAGGTTCAATATTTATTGCCAGAAGCGGGGTTCGAAGAGATGGTGCTGCGTTTATCGATGATGCGATTAACAAAGGAGCTGTTGCAATCCTTTGCACTCCGGAAGTAGCTACTACACTTGAGCATCGCAACATTACTATTATTGAAACGTGCGACCCTTGCAAAGTTGGTGCGATTATTGCAGAGCGCTTTCATGGGAACCCCTCTAGTAAACTTAAGCTAGTTGGAGTGACTGGAACCAATGGGAAAACCACTGTTTCATGGTTAGTGCAACACATTTTAAATGAAACTGGAATGAAGTGCGGGATGCTTGGGACTATCGTGTGCGATGATGGTCTAGCAGAAGAACAGTCGTCACTTACAACACCTAGTTTTTGTGATGTTGGAAAAATACTTCACGCAATGGTTGACAATGGATGCAAAGCAGCAGTCATGGAATGTTCAAGCCACGCTCTTGACCAAGGACGCGTAGCAGCACTTGATTTTGATATTGGTGTGTTCACAAATTTATCTGGTGACCATCTTGATTATCATGGCTCTGTAGATTCATACTTGCAATCGAAAATGAAATTGTTTGATTGTATTTCTCAATGTGCTGTTATCAATATGGATGACCCAGCTAGTTGGTCTGTTGCAGACCGTACTACTGCAGAGGTTATTTCCTGTAGGACAGAGAGCGATGCAGCTACTTCATGGGTAGAAATTATCGACGAGAAGCTTGATGGCTCACTTATCCGGTTGCATGGAGTGTGGGGTGTGGTTGAGGCGAAGCTTCCATTGCTCGGAAGACATAATGCAACAAACGCATTGCAAGCAACTGTGGTAGCACACGCACTTGGTATTGAGATTTCACAAATTGCAATGGCGATTTCAAGTGCTCAGTCTCCTCCTGGACGCCTTGAGCGTGTTCAAGAAATTGGATCAACCGTATTCGTTGATTTTGCACATACTGATGATGCCCTTGAAAAAATGCTTTGGTCTGTTCGGGATTTGCTGCCCGAAGGTGGGAAGTTGCACATAGTCTTTGGCTGTGGCGGTGATCGAGATCGCTCAAAACGACCTCGTATGGGCTGTGTTGCTTCCACTGTTGGAGATGTTGCTTACGCTACAAGTGATAATCCACGTAGTGAAGATCCAGAAGACATTCTTGATGAAGTGCTGATTGGAGTACCTTTAGACCGTCGCTCCTTAGTTCATCGAATTGCTGATCGAAAAGTAGCAATCCAGACTGCCATTGCAGCAGCTGCGGAATGCGATGTGGTTGTCATTGCAGGAAAGGGTCATGAGAAAAACCAAATATTGAGTGACAAAGTGATTCCATTTGATGATGTTAAAATTGCACAGGAAGCAATTCGACACAGAAAAATGAGCGGGAAGTCGTGACTTTTTCAACTGAGCAACTTGCACGTTACGTTCAGGGGTCGTTGCAAGGAGACTCAAATGTGCAATGCAATGGTGCTTCGATTGATTCAAGAAGTTGCGAAATTGGGAATGTTTTCTTTGCCTTGGAAGGAGAACATGCTGATGGGCATCAATTTGTCAAACAAGCATTTGAAGCGGGTTGTGCAGTTGTTGTTGCAGAGCGTGAGATAGAAGTGGGAGCCCCAGTCGTTCTCGTTGAAAATGCTCGGAGTGCGTTGTTTGAACTTGCTTTGCAAAGGCGCAAAGAACTTTCCGTTACGAAAGTTATCTCGGTAACAGGTTCAGTTGGTAAAACTACGACAAAAAATTTAATCGCATCCTTGCTCGGTGAACATGTTGTAGCTTCCAAAAAAAGTTTTAATAATGATTTGGGTGTTCCATTGACAATTCTTGATGCCGAGCATGCCGAGTTTCTAGTTGCTGAAGTTGGAGCAAATGATGTTGGGGAGATTGAGCCACTTGCTAATTTAGTGCAACCAGATATTGCGGTATTGACTGCAATTGGACTAGCACATTTAGAAGGCTTTGGTGATTATGAAACAGTTTTAACTGAGAAAGTTAAATTGCTCCAAGCGTTGCCTCCAGATGGTGTTGCCATAGTGCCAGAGAGTATTGATTTGTCATCCTTTTCTATTGCTGCTTCAATTTGCACGGTTGGAACTTCTCCTGAAGCAGACGTGCAGATTGAGATTGGAACAAACGATTTGGGGTATGCCACGCTTCGAATTGGAAATGATGAAGTGGTACTTTCAATCCTTGGAAAACACAATGCGATGAATGCTGCCCTCGCTCTTGTAGCTGTTGGATATGCACGCCCAGAATGTCAGCGGAGACATTTGATGCAAGAAATTTCTTGTGTGGAAGCCCCGTCAGGTCGCTTGCAAATTCATGAGTGCAATGGTATTACTTTTCTTGATGATTCATACAACGCGAATCCCACCTCGATGCAAAGTGCCTTAGAACTTTTTGGAGAGATATTGTGCGGGCGCAAGGTCCTTATTCTTGGAGATATGCTAGAACTTGGTGAACATTCGTATGCTGAACACCAGACTCTTAGCGCAAGTATCAACACTGCTCAAGCAGATGTAGTCATTCTTGTTGGGGATTACATGAAAATTCCTTCTCGCTCTGTGGCTTCTATCTACGAACCTGAAGCATCTGCAGAAGCGATGGTAAGAATCGCTGGTTTGCTTGATGTAGGAGATACGGTTTTAATAAAAGGGTCGCGAGGATTGAAACTAGAAAGAATTATTGAAATGAAACGGCAAACAAAAGTTTCTAGTAGTTAGCCGACGATAGACATTACACATGCTGTATAACTTATTGCAATACATGGACGAGTGGCTCGACAGTGCCGGGCTGTATTCATTTCTTCAAGTTCTCTATCAACGTGAGTTCCGAGCATTCACCGCTGTTGTTGTTGCATTTTTTATAGTTATTCTTTTTGGCAAGCCACTCATCCGGCTTTTAATAAAATGGAAAATTGGGGATCACGCTAATTTCGATCATGCTGAATTAGATGCGCTTATGAAAAGTAAGGAAAATACCCCAACAATGGGCGGGGTGTTAATAATTGGCTCAGTCTTAGTGACAACATTCCTCTTTGCAGATCTCTTTAATCAATATATCCGCTTGCTCATGATGGCAATTGCTATGTTCGCTGTATTAGGCGGTGTCGATGATTATCTAAAATTGGTTGCGGGGCATAGAAAGCCAGGTTCTAGAGATGGGTTATACCGTTGGGAGAAGTTGCTGTTTCAGTTTGGTATTGGAGTTGTTGTAGCATTTATGGCGTGGAAATACGCTGGTGTCAGTGAAGCGGCTCGTTCATTAACGCTTCCATTTATGAGGACGTATGTTCCTGGGACCGAAGCACTAATTATTTCTCCCAAGGTCATAGTTCTTGGTGCTAGCTCATTTATTGTCTTTGCAATTTTTATGGTGATGCTGATGTCAAATGCTGTAAACATTACAGACGGACTTGATGGTTTGGCTCCTGGAACGGTAATGATTGCTAGTTTTGCGATGATGGTGTTATGTTTTATTTCAGGTTCTCCAGACCTTGCTGGTTATCTGCTTCTTCCATATATTGAAGGGGCGGCTGAAATGATGGTGGTTGCGGGGGCGGCGGCGGGAGCTTGTTTGGGATTTTTGTGGTTTAATTGCCATCCAGCGCAAGTCTTTATGGGTGATACTGGTTCAATGCCTCTTGGAGGGTTACTTGCAACAATTGCAGTTATTATTCGTCAAGAATTTTTACTACTTATAATTGGTGGAATTTTTATTATCGAGATTGGGAGTAGTTTTTTGCAGATTTACTACTCAAAGTTCACATGTGGAAAACGCATCTTCAAATGCGCTCCGATTCACCACCATTACCATCGAAAGGGTTGGTCAGAATCACAAGTCGTCACTCGGTTTTGGGTTATCTCGGTAATCCTCGCGATGATCGCCCTAGTCACAATTAAAATGCGTTGAAAGACTTCATTTGATTGCTTGATCAAGGTCGATGATTGCATCTGGAAGTTTCGGTGCTTTTTTGAACCGATGTTTCCTGAGCATCGTGATAAGAGTAGCCATATCGCCATGTACTGGTGCGGTGAATTCGGTTTGCTCAGTTGTAATTGGGTGGGAGATTGCAAGAAACGCAGCATGTAAAGCTTGTCGTTGAATGACGTGTTGAGTACGAGGCAGATCAAATGCAATACCTCGTGGAACAATGTCTGAAACTTTTAAGTGCTTCCCACCATAGATGTCATCACCAACAATTGGGTAGCCAAGATGCTGAAGGTGCAAGCGTATTTGATGAGTGCGACCCGTTTTTAAATCCAGTTCTAGCAATGTATATCCATCGTAAATTTCGCGAACATGAAAAACAGTAACCGATGGCTTTCCAGTTTCGTCCCATCGGACTGCATACCCATCTCGTTTGGTGGGGTGTTTGCCAAGAGGAACATCAATACTGTCTGTCAGAGGTTCGACTTCGCCATGCACAACAGCGAGATATCGTTTTCTAGTTTTTCTTTGTTCAAATTGTTTGCTAAGTCTCCAATGAGCGGTGTCCGTTTTTGCAGCAATCATGACACCAGTAGTGTGGCGGTCAAGTCGATGCACAATTCCTGGACGAGCAAATTCTTCACCGACAGTTGAGAGTGAGCCGTCACTTTCATGTTGGAAATGCCATGCTAATGCATTGACAATAGTTCCAGATTTGTTTGATCGAGCAGGGTGAACGATAATGTCATCATCCTTGTTTATCACGACAAGATCCTTGTCCTCAAAAATAATTTTAAGTGGAATGTGCTCAGCTGGGATATCGGTTGAAGGTGGTGGTGGCAAGATGATATTGACAATATCGCCTTTGTGTAATTTTGTTGAACCCTTTGGAAAGGAATTATTTATAGTGACGGATTTCTCTTCGATCAAACGTTTAATGCTTGTCCTAGACAAGAATGGAATACGAGTCGCAAGATAACTATCCAAACGTCGGTTTAGATTTTTTGAAATCGTGAAGGTTGCTTCGATAGATGATTCGTCTTCGCCACGTTGTTCGTATGCGCGAAACAATGCGTCAGTATCGATATTGCCTCCGCCATCTAAAAACTTTTTTGACCGATTACTCGGTAAACGCATCGTTACTGACCAGTTTCAGAAAGATCGGTCAACTCATCAATCGATGGATTAATTGGTGCTGATTCTCGCTCTTCTGATAGTTTATTCCATGCAGCTACTTCGGCATCCGTTGGGAGAATTACTGCTTCGGTTAAGCTCTCAAGTGAGTCTATTCGAGTTTGTGCTTGGGAAGCAAGTGCTGGGTATTGTTGACCAGATCGAGTGACCACGGTTTCATAGAAACCGCGAGCAGAATCGATATCGCCTTTAGATTCAGAAACTGATGCACGTCCATGAAGCCCACTGATTGTAAGAAGAGTATGTCCAGGGGATTTGTCATCTTCTGCAACAACCAGAGCATAGAGCGCGTCGGCTTTTTCTAGATAAAATGTTCTATCCTCTTCAGAGAGCTCTGTTGAAAAGTCGTCGTCACTGCCTAGAGTTTGACCAGTTGTTACTGATCGCATGTATCCATCAGCTGCGCTGAGTAAACCAAGTTGTTTAAGGGAATCAATTTCACTGTATGTTTGAGCGACGTCCTCTAATGATGCTGGCAAACCAGATTGCCCAGCTTCTATGTAAGCGATCCATGCTTCTACTCTATGTGCGACCTTACCAGCTTTGTAGTTGTTGTAAAACATAAAAGCTGAAAGAACGATTAAGATGATGAACAGATAACTTGGTCCCTTGGTTTTAAGCCAATAAACGAAATCCTCGTTTACTTTGCTCTCAGAGAGATCAGCGGTTTGAATATCTTTTAATCTGTCGCGGTCCATACGTGTATTCCTTGTAAAGAATTTCGTATTCTAGCCCATAGCGAGCAATCTAGCAAATTGTTGCGGTTTAGTTGTGATTTACAAGATTATTTCAGATGAAGTCGGTCAGCAGCGTTTTGGAGTTGTTCCAAGCAGGCAGAAAGATAACGAGGATCACCTTCTGATTGCATGAAAGCAGGTGCAGTTGCAGCAAGGAGAAGTCGTCGAATATCAACAAAATCGTTGTAATCATCATCAACCCGCATGCCTAGGGACTTTCTCGCTACCGCCATTGCGTGTACTGGCTTCGTTGTTTTGAGCCTGCTCTTGTACCCCCATAGTTGGCGTTCTAGATACACGGCATCTTCAACCCAATGTCCAGCATGTACTTCTGCAAGATCGATGAGTGACACCTTGGCGTCTGGCTTTTCGCTTCTACACATTGCATTAGCGAAATGAAGATCGCCGTGGAGCCATTGGTCAATTCGCCTGCTTCGCCATCGTTCAAGGATTATTTTTAGTTTTTTTGAGAGAAGAGAATGTGCTTTTTTCCATTTTGATTCGTCCTTGATGTGATTCTCTCGTACACTCATTTTAGCTGTTTTCAAAAGTACATCCCAATCTTCTCGACGTCCTTCTTGATCAATTGGAAACTCACTCGCTGAGTTCGTGAACCGCGCAGCTGCGTTAGCAATTCGATCGATATTAGAAATCTCCCAATGTTTCCCAAGTGGGCCGATAGGAAAGCGCTCTATGACCATCCATGCAAGGTCATACCCATTGAGTTCCTTTCCGCTTGCGAACAATCTAGGTGCAACCCCGTCTGCATTTTGCATACAACGAGTCCAACGAAGTTCGCGCTCAATGACTGGCAATTTGACAACTACCTCGGTTGATTCATCATTCTTATCATTCCATGTTGCAAAGCCAGTTGCAGCACCACTCCTTTGCCAATCGGTTCTGAACCAATGTATATCCTGAATTTGATTTTGTGTTTGTTTGGTGAGTACTGGTTCTAAAGAACTAGCAAGTGACGATGGAATCATGCTCTTGGCAGATTCTATCACTCTTGCTTTTCCTTTAAATCTCGCACAACTAAAGGGTAGTATGAAACAGGATAAGAATCAAGTCAATTGATTAGGGGGTTGCTCAAATCGCCTTTTGAACATAGGTTACGGGGGTGATAACCTCAGAATGGGATGTATTAGTCTTGGATTTGGATGGCACGCTCTTGTGTAAAGCGGGCGAGGTTTCCGAGCAGAATCTTCATGCACTTGATGAAGTTCGTGATAATGGGATAGAAATCGTGGTTGCAACCGGCAGATGTTTTGCAGAATGCAAACATATTCTTGACAGGATAAATCACTTTGGAGTTTGCATTACAGCGGGGGGTTCTCAACTCACAGATGCAGAGGGGAACGGAATTGCTCGGAATGTTGTTGCCCAAAACATTGTTGAATTAGTTACTTCAAATGTTTTACAGAGTGGTCATCGTTGTTTGCTATTAAAAGATGCAACGGTCTGTGACGCTCAGTATGTCCTCGTTGGAGACGCGCCATTGCATCATGCCTCAACGTGGTGGTTTGAAACTTTAGGAATTTCCTTGCTTGAAGTTGACACGATAGAAGAAGATCCATGGCCCGAGCATACTCTGCGTGTTGGCGCGGTAGCACTTGAAGAGCACTTGCTACCAATTGCACTACATTTAGAAAACGAACTAGAAGGAAAGGCAAAATTACAGCATTGGTCTGCGGTAACATGTTCTGAAGCAACTGGATCATCGACGCATCTACTTGAAGTATTTGGGTATAGCGTGAACAAATGGTCAATGCTAGAAAAACATCTTGGCAATGAGTTTGATCGGACGCGTATTGCTGCAATTGGAGATGGTCTAAATGATATTGAATTATTAAAAGAAGTTGGGCTTTCAATTGTTATGGAGAATGCGAATGACGATGTTCAACTATACGCTGATGTATTGACGGGCCACCATGATAATCATGGGTTCTCAGAAGCAATGCGCCGCTGGATAATTCCAGGACAAGGTCAAACATGACAAACCTTCCATCAACGCAAACACTTTTGGAATCTGTGTGGACGATACCTTCTATATTTGAAGGTCTCCATGAATGCAATCCATCATGGAATGTGTACTCTTCTAAATGTGAACCTTTCTGGCATGATGCTTCAACATTAAATTCATGTTCACATGTGTATGTTGCATCAAGAGGGATTACTTTGGCTTGCGAAGAAGGGAAACCTGCTGTTGTTTTCGTACCCAATCGCCAGCTTACAGCTGCGATTAAGTATGCGAGCAGCGTTACGCTTCAGGCTCCATTGGTGCTCGTTGTTGAAGACCACCCCATCCTTGCTCCGCAGTTGCGACCACGCGAGGTCGCAAAACGAGCAGGTCTTTGCGTTGTGGAGCCATGCACGCCATCTGAAGTTAAATATTGTGCCGCTTCTGCAGTTAAATTGTCTTCTTCAACATCTGCACCTGTTGTGCTTATTACTCATCACAGTTTATTAGGTGCTTCAGCGACCCTTGACAGGTCTGAACGAGACCAATCTCATATTTCTCGCATGGCTTCAGAGTCAATTAGTCCAATTCGACTAGGCAGAAAATTAGAACTTAATAGGCAGCGAACTTTGCCAAGCCCAGGAGAAAAAATATCTGTTGGTTTTGTAACAGTTGGTATGTCAGATTCAGCTCTAAGATATCTAGTAAGCGAGTTGCAACTACTCGGTCGAGTTCCAATGCTCAACATTCGACTGATCCACCCACTTGATATTGTTCCTGTAGAACGAATGTTGTCTCGATGTCGTCACGTTGTGGTTCTTGAACCTCGACCAGGGGAAGTTGAAAGTGAAATTATTTCAATTTCACAATCAATGCTGCGAGAAGGTAGGGAAGTTGCAGCAATTTGGGGCAAGGAATTGCCTGCACTTGATCCGGAGTTAGACCCAGTTAAAGTTCCAACAGATTCACTTCATCCATCGATAGTTGCTCGTCTTACTCAACATCTTTTGCATGACGCAAAACCATCTGCTCATGTGAGTGCGCAATTGATACAGCCACTTCCTGATTTACATATTTCGTCAACTCGAAGAACTTCTTTTGGAACTAGTGCAGCATTGCAATTATTACGTGACTCGTCACTTCGAGTTTTAGATGGAATGAAAAGTACGCATTCATTTGTGATTGACGGGGAACACTATGGCGATAGCATCGATGAACTTGTGTATATTGAAACTTGGGGAGAAAGCACCTTTATCGCTGATGGAGCAGATGTTGTACGTGATGCAAGAGAAAAGCAGCAAACACGAATTCTGCTCGTTTGGAGAAGTGATGAAACAGGCAATACACTTTCGATGATTATTGACTCACTCGCCTTTGCAAAAGGAGATGGGCAGAACAACGTCGTTGAGGTATCGCTCGATAATGGTGAAGATTTAGATTTAGCAATCGAAAATGCAAGTAAGAGAAAAGCGGTATCAATAATTATCGTTCGTGATGGAGCCGAACCACAATTTGATGTTGAAAAACTTGCAGAGTCTGCAAGAGATATTGATCGCCGTGGTTTTCGTCCTCAGCATGCAATTGTAATTCCGATAGAGCAAATGGCAGCGGTTCGAATTGAACCAATTGAGCCCTGGCTTCCAAGAGCCGGAACGCCCGCTATGCCACTTGAATCTACTATTAGTGCTCGATGGTTGAAGCCTCAATATCGTAGATGGCGAATCTCGCTTCGTCCAATCCTAGAACGCGTGGAAGTTACAAGAAGTAAACCTCCTGTGCGTGTTGTAGCTAAAACCATGCAACGTCTAACCCCTCCTCAACCAATCCATGCTTTAGCATCAAATTGGAGAGTTCATATCGCAGGATATCGAGGCGACCAACCTGGCGTAGTAGGAAAAGTTCTCATGGAGGCAGGATCTCAGATGGGTTATGAAATCTGCTCCCAAAGCAATAACATATTTGTTGGTGCTGGGAGAAAAGCGTGGTCGCAAATTTTGTTCACAAGAAAGCAATCTAAAGAATCTTTTCGTCCTCTGGTCGCTGCAATTCCTTGGGGAGAAGCAGATGTATTACTTGGTTGGGATAGAGAAGAAGTATTACGGTGTTTAGATCCAAATGGTCCATTGCAGATTGGCTCGCCAGAGCGAACTCACGTTATGGTTAATACAGACCCACTTGAAAGACAAGGACCTCTTATAGATGTAGAGGGTGTTCCTGCAATCATAGATATTGGTACCATTGGAAAGACATGTAAAACTGACACAGCGGTTCTCAAAAGTTTTGCTTCGCTAGCAAGATATAGGTTTCATAACGAACGCTTGGGCGATCTTATTCAACTTGGCATGGCATTCCAACTAGGTTTTATTCCTGTAACCGTTGATGCGATGAATGTTGCAATTGCAAAAATTGAACAAGAGGGCTACTCGAGGAGCAGCGAGGCCTTTGATTTTGGGAGAAGAGTTGCATTAGACCCAGAATCTGCATGGCAACCTATCAAAGAAGAGTTTCAAGTTGACTTGTCAAGATTGATAAAACGCTCAGTGAGGGATTGTTACAAACTAGGAAAACGTGGAATAGCAAAAGCAGAAATAATGCAGCGGTTAATTCGTCAATCTAAGCAGTCTTTGCCAGGTCTTATGGAATCCCAAGAAGGTCGTCAAGCAATGGTCGACCTAGTAAATGGTATTCGAAGGTGTATGCTTTGGGGTGGGGAAGAAACTGCAAGTAAGTTTATGAACTCCTTGTGTAAACTCTATGAAGTTGACAGACCAGAAACGGGGAGGCAGTTGACTAGGAAAGCAATTCTTCCTCTTGCTGAAGCGATGCTTATTAGAGAGCCAATTTATCTTGCTCGGCTAGCTAGGAGCCCAGAGATTCTCCGCAGAATTAAGAATCGTTTGAACGTGCGCCATTCTAGAGGTGACATTTTAAAGAGGCGTTTTCTGTCTCGTTTTCGACTACGTTTATGGAGTTGGTCATTACAAATCGATATGAGAACAAGTGACTGGTCTTCAGTTCTAGTGACATGGATTGGTGCTTTGGTTCCAAAACATTGGCGTGGGCATCGCCGTGACCGAGGCGTGCGTGAGGCAATCCTGCATGCTCTTTCTCAGGCAACTTTAGAATCAGAAAATTACTATCAGTGGGTCGATAGGTTTGAAAAGTTGCACCAATTGGCTTTGAACGACACACTGCAGAATATTTCGCTCGTTGAACTTAAGAAGATTCTTCGAGGGTAATGTGCTGTTGCTCTCTTCTTAACTGACCACACGCTGCAGAGATATCACGACCTCTGCTCGCTCGAATGTGCGAGTTTACGCCACCTTTTTCAAGCGTTTCTTGGAAACGACGAACTTGTGCATTTTCTGGGCGTTTGAAATCAAGCCCAGGAACCTCGTTATACCGAATGAGATTTACGTTACAGCGTAATGTCTTACATAAATCTGCAAGTTCCTTTGCTTGGGCACTGCGATCATTTACGCCTCCGAGCAAAAGATATTCAATCGTTATTTCCCTGCCTGTAGCATCGAAATATGTACTGCATGATTTTAGAATGTCTTCTATCGAGGCAAACTTTGCCCAAGGTATTAATTGTTTACGCAACGTATCAGTCGGTGCATGAAGACTAAGAGCCAATGTTACAGGTAGGTCAAATTTTGTAAGACGCTCGATAGCAGTGGGTAGCCCGACAGTTGAAACAGTAATTTTTCTTGCTCCGATTCCGAGCCCCCATGGAGCGTTCAATATTCTAATTGCACGCGTGACTGCATCGTAGTTTGCTAACGGCTCTCCCATTCCCATAAAAACAATGTTTGTTATTTGATCAGCTCCTAGGCGAATAACTTGTTCGACAATTTGTCCTACCTCAAGGTTTCCTTCAAGCCCATCTAGTCCAGAAGCGCAAAATGTGCATCCCACTGGGCACCCAACTTGGCTTGAGACACATGCAGTACAGCGAGATTTGGAAGGAATCATGACGCATTCTGTTTGTTTATTCTCTTCGTCCCATGCAAGTAGTATTTTTTTAGTCCCATCAGACGCGTGTTTAGTTGTGACAACGTTTGAATCTCGAAAATATAATCTTTGCTCAAGTTGTTCACGGTATTCTTTTCGGATGTTACTCATCTGATCAACCGATTCAACGTTTTTATCATACGTCCAGTTTAAGATTTGTTTGCAAGCATATTCTGGCATGCCTAAGTCTGCAACAATAGCTTCGACATCTCTTGGAAATAACTCAAGGGCATGTGTTTTTGAAGTCAACTTTTTTGCCCCTTCACTGTAATCTCAATGTGTTGCAAAAAATTAGTTAGTGAACTTGGCATGGAAAATGACATGCCTTCATCGACGTTGGATTCTTCGACAAGTTCACCTCCATAATTATCAACAAGATGACGAACAATTTCTACAACAAGATGTTCTGGAGCACTTGCTCCAGCTGTAATCAAAATATCGTTTATCCCTTGAAGCCACTTAGGATTAATTTTTGACACATCGTCTACGAGATAGGAAGGAGTTCCGGCAGTTTTTGCAATTTCTGTAAGTCTAAGAGAGTTTGAACTATTTTTACTGCCAACAACGAGCACGAGATTTGCCTTAGGGGCCTCCATGCGAACGGATATTTGTCGATTTGTCGTTGCGTAACAAATATCATCTGTTGGGGGAGAATGTATTTCAGGGAAGTGTTCTTGCAATGCTCGAATGATTATTTCAGCATCATCAGTACTAAGAGTTGTCTGAGTGACATAGGCAAGTTTTGTTGAGTCAATAATATCCAATTCTGGAATATCATCAACGGTTTCGACAATCTGTATTGCGTGGGGTGCCTCGCCTTGTGTGCCCATAACTTCTTGGTGATTCTTGTGACCAATTAGCAAAATTTGCCAACCTCTTTTGGCATATCGAATTGCTTCTGCGTGAACCTTTGTTACAAGTGGGCAAGTTGCATCGATGCATGTTAGATTTCTATTTCTTGCAGTTTTTTTGATTAATGGGCTAACGCCGTGTGCACTAAAAACAATGACAGATCCTGAGGGGATTTCTTCTATATCTTCCACAAAAATTGCGCCTCTCTGGCGCAAACGCTCAACAACATGTTTGTTATGAACAATTTCGTGGTAGACATAAATCTTTTCATTCTCATCTGTCACATCAAGTATTTGATCTACGATATCAACAGCCATGCGAACGCCAGCGCAGAAGCCACGTGGATTTGATAACTTAATTCGCATTTAGGTATTGTACTGTGGTGTCTTTGTTTACGTCTTTGTAGTTTTGTTAACTTTATCTCTTCGCGCCTCAGCAGGTTATAAGGAACGTTACATTTGGTTTATACAATTGGGTTTTGCGTCAAACGACTTCTGTGCACAAAAACCGCTCCAACAAAAAATTATTCTTATCTCTGAGTATCAGTGTCTCAGTGGCAAAAAAATGGAAGAGACGCCACACAGCCGCTCCGCGGCAAAAAAAGATTCCGGTGAAAAAATTGGTTATCGAAATCACATCCCAAGTGACTGCCAAAGAAAAGCATAGACATCAGCAGCTTCTTCGATGCGTAGAGTCGTTGGTTTTCCTGCACCGTGTCCAGCACGAGTTTCTATTCGGATGAGTGCTGGGTTGTCGCAAGACTGAGCATATTGAAGTGCTGCGGCAAACTTAAAACTGTGCGCAGGGACTACACGGTCGTCAGTGTCACCAGTTGTAACTAACGTTGGTGGATAGCATGTCCCTTCCCGTACGTTGTGGTAAGGAGAATATTCAAGTAAATATTTAAACATTTCTGGTTCTTTAGGGTCGCCATAATCACTTGTCCAAGCCCAACCTACTGTAAAAAGAGGGAATCGAATCATATCTAACACCCCAACAGCGGGAAGGCATGCACCGAATAATTCTGGGCGTTGCGTCATGCAAGCACCAACAAGCAAGCCGCCATTGCTTCCGCCTTGTATTGCAAGTTTGTTTGAATTTGTCCACCCGTTTTCGATAAGCCATTCGCTACAGGCAATAAAATCATCGAAACATTGTTGTTTGTTTTCAAGCATTCCGCCTTCGTGCCACTTGCGTCCATATTCACTTCCACCTCGAATATTTCCAACTGCATAAATTCCTCCCATTTTAATCCAAGTGGCTCTTGAAGCAGAGAAGTGTGGCAGTATGGGAATGTCAAATCCTCCGTATCCATACAGAAGAACTGGATTGTTCCCTTCAAGCTCGGTGTCTTTATGGGAAACAATAAACAGAGGGACTTGTTCATTATCTGTGCTGGTTATGAACTTTCTCTGAACGACAATATCAGAGAGGTCTATTGGAAAAGTAGTCTGCCAAAAGAGTTCTGTTTGACCAGATATCAAATCAAGTGTGTAAATGGTTGGTGGCTGGTTGTAACTTGAGTATGACCAGAAGACCGTTGTGTCCTCGTTGTCTCCGCTGAACCCTGAAGCAGTTCCGATTCCTGGCATTTTTACACTGTAGAGTTCTGTGCCATCTAACGAATGAACAGTTTCTTTTGTAGATGCATCTTCGAGCCAAGTTGCAGTAATTCTACCGCCGACTATATCTGCACTACGAAGGATGTTTTTTTGCTCCGGGATTACATCCTTCCATGATTCCTTCTTATGATTGAATGTGACAGAAACAATTTTTCCTTTTGGAGCTTGATAGTCAGTCTTAAACCAAAGTGTATTCCCAATTCCTCCTATCAAATCATAAGATGCTACAAATTTTGTTATGCACCATCTAAGTTCTTTTTCATCTGGACCTTTGACGAGAAACGCATTGTTCGAAGATGTGCCTTCGTTGACGGATATGACTAACCATCCACCATCTTTCGTGACGCTCGCTCCATAAAATCGGTTTGGGTGTTCGGGGTCAGACCATACAAGTTGGTCCTCGGACTGTTCTGTACCAATTTTGTGAAACCAAAGTTCAGCACCATCGGTAGTTGCAATGTGCCCATCGCTATCACTGTGAGGGTATCTAGAGTAGTAATACCCACTTTCATCAGGTAGCCAAGATGGCGAGTCGTTTTTAATGTCCTTCATTATCTCAGGAAGCATCTTGCCTGTTGTTAAATTCTTTGCGTGCCATGTCGCCCAATCAGAACCAGCATCAGAAATGCCCCATACTAGGTAAGAGCCATTTGGACTTGGGGAATATGTGGAAAGAGCTTTCGTGCCGTCTTCCGAAAATGTATTTGGGTCAAGCAAAACTTCATCGATAGTCGTTGATGAGTTCCCAGTATAAACAACGCTATGGTTTTGAAGCCCAGTGTTGCGTGATTGGAACCATCGTTCTCCTCGATGAAATGGTTGTCCTTGTTTTGGATAATTCCATGCTTTCGTGAGCTCTTCTCGGATGGACGGGAGGATTTCAATAGAGTTTAGGTACTGCCGAGTGACTTTATTTTCTTCTGTAACCCAATCTCGAACTCTCTCGCTTTCTCTCACATCATCTTCGAGCCAACGGTATGGGTCTTGCACCTCAATGCCATGCATTGTTTGGATGACATTTTCTCGTAAAGTTTCAGGATACGAAATGGTGGGAGTATCAAGAGCAATGCAAAGTATCAAACATGATCCAATCAAAATATTAATCCCCTCCTACAATTGCTGGAAGATCTTGTAATCCTTCAGTCAAATCAATTGGTCCTTCATCGCCAATAAGAACATCTGCTTCATAGTGAACGCTTATTGAATGATCAGCAGAAAAAATAGGCCATGATCCTCGTTTATTTTCAATTTGAGAAGATCCGACGCTGAGCATCGGCTCAACTGCGATGAGCATTCCACTCTCAAAAGTTCGCCAAGCATCGGGCCACTCTGCAGGGTGAGAAGGAACAACGTTAGAAACAAAAGGCGGTGCGTGCAAGGTTTTTCCATACCCATGACCGCCTAGCCCTCTGATTAAGTGAAACCCATATTGTTTTTCTGCGACCTCTTGAACAGCTTTTGCAAAGTCCATCAAAGGGCGTCGTGGTTGCATTGCCGCAATCCCTGCAGCTAATGAATCTTTACCTGCTTGCATCAATCGCAGGTTCTCATCACTTGCGTATTCGATTGCCCATGTCCACGCTGCATCTCCTATCCACCCTTTGTGCAAAACTCCAATGTCAATAGAAATGATATCGCCTGGTTGAAGCGGAGCAAGAGACATTGTGTGTGTGCCGTGGACAACGCAGTCATTCACAGAAATACAAGAATGGCTTGGAAATGGAGGTTGTCCGGGAATTCGATATTTTAGAAATGCACTCTTGCACTTAAGTTTATGGAGTGTGTTGGCAACAAAGGTGTCGATTTCTGGGAGGGTAATTCCTGAACGCAAATAATCCGTTAATTTTCGGTGAACATCTACGACAAGTTCGGCAGAACATTTTGCTGCTTGGGCATCTTTCTCCTGAAGGAGTGGGATAGTTTTCATGCGTCTTCCTCGAAGTCCATCTCTCCATCTGTTAGCAAGTGAACAATCTCTCCACGAATAGATACAAAAAGTGGACTTCCAGAGGCGATATGCCAAGCAAGTTCTCGTTCATCGGTGCAATCGAGAAGTTGTATGTCAGCTTGTTTTCCTACTTCGAGAGTCCCAACGCGATTTTGAAGCCCAAGAGCATACGCGGGGTTAATAGTTGACGCTGTGATTGCTTCTGCTGGAGTTAGCCCTAGTCGTCGACAAGCAAGTGAAATTGCAAAGGGCATTGACGGGCTTGGTGCAGAGCCTGGATTGTAATTTGAGGCAATTGCAACTGCGCATCCAAGGTCGATAATTTCCCTGCCACGTGCGTATGTGTTATTCAAACAAAATCCGCTTGCTGGGAGTAGCACGCCAATCGTATCGCTCGATGCCAAATGCTTGAGTTCTTCATCAGTTGATGTTTCAAGATGGTCGACACTAACTGCGCCCATGTCTACCGCTCTGGTAAGCATGCCCAGAGGATTAAATTGGTCAACATGAGCTCTGATTGGACAGCCCAATTCAATCGCTTTTTCGAAGAGCGAAGTTGTTTGCTCAACCGACCACGCCCCTTGTTCGCAGTACGCATCGCATGTGATGCCTGGGAATTCTTGTGCAACGGCTGGTAACATTTCATTAATAACCATGTCAGCAAATTGTTCTTGATCTGGGTCAATAGCGTGTGCTCCAAGAAAAGTTCCAGCAATGATTTGAGGAACAGCTTGAGAAGCATCGTGTATTGCTCGAAGCATTTTTAACTCATCTTTAGTAGTAAGACCGTACCCACTTTTTATTTCAAGGGTGGTTGTTCCAAGCGATGCCATCAAGCCAACACGTTCAAGAAGATCTGAAGCCAGAATATCTTGAGATGTGTCGCGAACAGCACGGACGGTCGACATTATTCCGCCACCTTGTTTAAGAATATCAAGGTAGGAAACTCCGCGAAGACCCATTTCAAATTCATCCAGGCGATTTCCCGCCCAGCATGCATGGGTGTGGCAATCAACGAATGTTGGCATTATAACTCTGCCATTTGCATCAATAACGGGTAATTCTTCACTCTCATCAATGAGACTGTTGTCAGGTACACCTTCACCGACATGTTGAATTAACCCATCTCGAACGAGAAGGTGTCCAATTTCTATGATGCCAAGATCGTTCATTTCTTTGCGTCGTCGTGGAGTATTGCCACCAGAGAGAGTGAGGATTCTTGCGTTGATTATTATAAAACTAGTCAAGAGGAGTTGCCTGTATTGGTATTTTAACATGGTGCTCGGTCGCGCACGATATTGCTTCAGAGTACCCAGCATCGACATGACGGAAAATCCCCATCATCGGATCGTTGGTGAGTACTCGCTTTAGACGTGCGCCGCTTTCGGGGGTACCGTCGGCAACGATGACTTGGCCAGCGTGTTGAGAATAGCCGATACCTACTCCACCGCCGTGGTGAAAACTTACCCAGCTTGCACCACTTGCAATGTTTAATGCAAAGTTAATGAGTGGCCAATCACTTACAGCATCAGTGCCATCGAGCATGCCTTCCGTTTCACGGTTAGGGCTTGCAACGCTACCACAATCAAGATGGTCTCTGCCAATAACTATTGGTGCAGAAACTTCGCCGTTCTTAACGAGTTCGTTAAACGCAAGCCCCGCTTTATCACGCTCGCCTAGACCAAGCCAGCAAATTCGACATGGTAAGCCTTGGAACGCAACGCGCTCTTGTGCCATTTTTATCCAGCGCTTGAGAGATTCGTCTTCTGGAAATAAATCAAGGATGACTTCGTCGGTTTTTTTAATGTCTTCGGGATTGCCAGAAAGAGCGCACCAACGGAAAGGCCCACGACCTCGGCAGAATTGAGGCCGAATATACGCTGGAACAAAGCCCGGAAAATCAAAAGCATTTTCGACACCTCTCTCATAAGCACGTTGACGTAAATTGTTGCCGTAGTCAAACGTCTTTGCGCCTTGCTCCATAAACCAGAGCATAAGTTTGACGTGTGTTGACATGGTTTTAGTTGATAGATCAACGTACTTTTCTGGATTGGTTAACCGAAGTTCATCTGCAACTTCTCTTGACAAGCCAGTTGGGTAGTAACCAACGAGCGGGTCATGTGCGGAAGTTTGATCTGTCAAAATTTCTGGAACGATCCTACGTTCTTGTAATCTCAAGAGTAAGTCTACGATGTTGCCAAGGTATCCAATCGAAAGAGGTTCTTTATTTGTGGTTGCTTCAACAGCGCGATCGATTGCTTTATCGATGTCTTCAATAATTTCATCAAGGTATCGGTCGTGCACACGTTTTTCTAATCGTTCTATGCAGACATCAGCAATTAGGCAGGTCCCATCATTCATAGTGACAGCAAGTGGCTGCGCGCCGCCCATGCCACCGCACCCGCCGGTAACAGAAAGTGTTCCAGCTAGCGTTCCGCCAAAATGTTGTCGAGCGCATTCAGCAAACGTTTCGTATGTTCCTTGAAGTATTCCCTGAGTGCCGATGTAAATCCAAGAACCCGCAGTCATCTGTCCATACATCATGAGGTCACGAGCTTCCAAATCATCGAACAAATCTTGGGTTGCCCAGTGTGGAACTAAGTTGCTGTTTGCAATAATGACTCGAGGAGAATCAACAGTCGTTGTGGCTATACCAACTGGCTTACCAGACTGCACAAGTAAAGTTTCGTCTGGCTCAATCGATTTTAGTGATGCGATGATTGCGTCGAACGATTCCCAATTGCGAGCGGCTTTTCCTCGTCCACCGTAAACAACCAACTCGTCTGGGCGTTCTGCAACCTCTGGATCTAGATTGTTCATCAACATTCTCATGGCTGCTTCTGCTTGCCACGATTTACAAGTGAGCTTCGTTCCCCTTGGGGCGCGGATAGTGCGTTTTTCGTGTGTTAGTGGGGGTGCCATAATTCTACCGATGGTATCCGCTAACTGTATTCTTTGCACGCTGTACAATCCAATATGGCACTAGAAATAAGGAGAAGTACCAATGGCAATGCAAACAGAAATTACTATGGAACCAATCACAGCAGGTACTTTTTGCTGGAATGAACTGGCAGTGCGTGATACTGAAAAAGCAGGAGCTTTTTATACTGAGTTGTTTGGGTGGACAACCGATACGTCTGAGGATGGTCCAATGCCTTACACAGTATTCAAAATGGGTGAACATGCAGTTGGTGGCATGATTCAGATGGACTCAAATTGGCCAGAAGATGTACCACCTCATTGGGGCTGTTACATTTCAACTGATGATGTCGATGCAACGGCTGCTCGTGCAACTGAACTAGGTGGAGCACTCTGCTGCGAACCACAAGAAGCTGGAGATGAAGGGCGTTTTGCAGTTGTGACCGACCCAACCGGCGCAGTCGTGAGCGTGTTCAAAGGTGGTGATGGTAAAAACCCGAAAGGGCATGGATCCTTTTGTTGGAATGAATTATTGACTAATGATATGGATGTATGCAGTGCTTTTTATTCAGAACTCTTCGGTTGGAAAGCCGAGGCAAGTCACACCAGCGAAGAACCTTACACGGTGTTTATGAACGGAGAACTTTGGGCAGGTGGCATGATGAAGATGCAATGGGAAGGACAGCCTGCTTGGCTTGGCTACATAAGTGTTGCAAGTGTCGATGAGACAACCGCGAAAGCAGCTGAACTTGGTGCAACGATAATCTGCGAACCTGCAGACATTCCTGGAATCGGTAGGTTTTCTGTGTTTACAGATGCAGTTGGAGCAGCAATAGCTGTATTTACCGGACTTTCTGAGTGTTGTAGCGACTCGAGTTGTTGTTCTGGCGATTAAATGGCAACTTATATCTTGCGTTTTTATTCTAATCAGACATACTGGTCGTAGATGATTTTTTTGACCAAACAAGTTTGCCTTGTTTTTATACTATGTAATGTCAGTTTCGCTAGCGTGCCATTTGAGACACTGCGTCAATACCAAACTGGGTTGTACTCTACAGGAATTTTTCCGGCTGATTTTGACGGAGATGGAGATATTGATTTAGCTGTTTCAAACAGAGGAACTAACAATGTTTCTATTTTGTACAACAATGGAAATGGCGTTTATGAAACTAGGATTAATTTTCCAACAGGTGAAGTTCCTAGATATGTCCATGGTGGGGATTTTGATAGCGACGGCGATATTGATCTTTGTACCCCTGATTACATCGGAATGACTGAGACGGTGCTACTCAATGACGGCAATGGTGCATTTACTATTGGTGGGCAATATGAAATAGAAACGCCAGCTTTTTCATGGGTTGATGATATTGATGGTGACGGTCATCTTGATATTCTCATCACAAATTGGGATGGTGCTGCAGATGTACCAAGTCAATCTCCCGCTCAGTTTACTCCTCTCTTAAATAATGGCGACGGTACGTTTGTGTTTGGCCCATCTTCAGTGATTGGCAAACAACCTCGTTGTGGTGCTTCGGCGGATCTTAATGGCGATGGAATCAAAGATGCGGTAATAGCAAATTATTGGTCGAGTTCACTTTCTGTGGTTATGGGCCTAGGCAAAAGGCAATGGGCAGATGAAGTATCTATTGAACTAAGTGGTCATCCTCGATATCTTGTATTAGAGGATTTGGATAAGGATGGTACGGTAGACATTGCTGCTGTGGACAAGGGCGAAGACAATCTGTGGATTTTTCATAATGATGGACAAGCGAATTTTACACTTGTTGAAACGTTAAATACGAACGCTACTCCGCATTCTATTGATGCTACTGACATGAATCATGACGGTGCTATAGACTTAGTAGTTTCCCATGTTGGCTCAGGGCAACAGTTATTGTTTTTTAATGATGGTGATGGCTTCTTCCCTGATTCACAAACAGTTATTCTAACTGCGGGCCCTGCAGAAATTAAAATCGCGGATGTAAACAATGATGGTGATTATGATCTTGTGTCTGCGAATGTAAACTGGGAAGAGCGTGGAGCAAGCGTTATCATGCAAGGTTCTTGTGATGATTTAGTAGCAGATTGCAACAGCAATGGTATAGAAGATATTTGTGAATTGCCAGATTGTAATTTAAATGGGATTCCTGATGATTGCGACATTTCTCTAGGTAACTCCCTAGACTTTGATGGGGATAGTGTGCCAGATGAATGTCAAGTTGATTGCAACGATAATTTAATTCCTGATACCTATGAAATCTCGCAGGGACTGGTGACTGATTGTAATGAAAATGAGATTCCCGATGATTGCGATTGGGTTGTTCTTGGAGATTGCGATGAAGATGGCATTCTCGATGGGTGTGAAGAAGATATAAATGAAGACTGGGTGCCAGATGATTGCCAATGCAACGCAGACTTTTCTAATGATGGGGTAGTCGGCGTGCAGGATGTAATTGCTTTGATTTCAGCATGGGGTGAAAATCCAATTCCTCATGGCGATCCAGTTGATGAGGATCTAAATGTAGATAATGTTGTTGATGTAGAAGATTTACTAATACTTATTATTTCTTGGGGCGAGTGTTCTGTGTATACCTTGCCTGATGTATTAGGTGCTTGTTGTTTGCAAATGCAACAGTGCTCTGAATTGCATGAAGTAGGATGCTATGTTAGGAACGGAGTGTATTTTGGGGACAATACATCATGTGGACTCGTTGATTGCGCTGCACCTTAATGTAGCAATTGCTCAATAGCAGCAATGTCTTCTGAAGGTGATCTGTCGCAATTCCGTTCTGGAACAACCTCGCGGATTTTAGAATATAAATGTTCGACTGCATCGCCACTTTTAAGAGGACGGTGATAGTCAAGAGCATCGCACCCAACTAGTAATTCAATAGCAATGACACTCCGGCACAGGTTGATAGACCGGCGAAGCATCAATGCAGAAGTTGCGCCCATGGAGTTGTAATCTTCGATTCCTCCAGAAGTAGAAATATTGGAGACACTTGCTGGCATGGATAAGGTTCGCAATTCTGCGCAGCATGCTGCAGCAGTGTATTGAACAATCATAAGTCCGCTTTCTAATCCCGGGTCGCATGCGCAAAAGGCGGGTAAATTATTGTGTATACAACGACCAGATAAAATCCATTCAATACGCCTTTCAGCAATTCCTGCAATGTGGCAGAGTGCAATGCGTAATTCATCCATGGCAATTGCAAGTGGCATTCCGTGGAAGTTGCCTCCGGAAATAATCGCATTGTCCTTAGGAAAGACTAAAGGGTTATCAGTGACAGCACCAAGTTCAGCAGAAACAACACCAGTTACTCTTGCGATAGCTTCTATCGCTGCACCGAGAACTTGAGGAGAGCATCGGAAACTGTACGGGTCTTGTACCCGTTGATCATCTTCTTGATGCGATGTAAGTATTGTTGAATTAACTAAGTGAGCTCGAAGAGTACTCGCAACAGTCTGCTGTCCACTTTGAATTCGTGCTGCATGTAGCCGTTGGTCGAGGAAAGTATTAGTGGCTTTTGCCGTATCAATAGACATCGCAGTTGCGAGTACTGCAACTTCGCAAAGAACCGCAATATCTGCTAATCCAAGGGTTGCAATAGATGTCATCAGGTGAGTGCCGTTGATGAGTGCAAGCCCCTCCTTCTCAATGGGTACTATTGGAGTAATTCCAGCTGCAGCCATCGCTGCTTTGCCAGGCATTTCTTTTTCACCAAGGACGGCATTTCCCTCGCCACAGAGCACAAGAGCAAGATGTGCAAGTGGAGCAAGGTCGCCAGAAGCACCAACTGACCCTCTTGATGGAATGACTGGTGTGACACCTGCATTAATCATTTCTACGATGCATTGAGCGACTTCTGGTCGAACTCCACTGTGTCCTCGACATAGATTTGCTGTGAGCAAAATCATCATCCCACGAACAATTTCACCTTCAAGAGGTTCACCAACACCAGCAGCGTGTGAGCGTAGCAGGTTCATTTGAAGGTCTACAAGTTTATTATTATCGATTCGAGTAGTTGATAAAGCCCCGAATCCAGTGTTTATTCCGTAGGTTGCATCATTTGTTGAGGTTACTTGAGCAACTGTAGCTCTCGCGGCTTCCATGAGTTCAATTGCAAGTGGGCTAATTTCTACTTTCACACCATTTCGAGCTACTCCAACAACTTGTGGTCCTGAAAGGGGTCCACCATCTAAAACCAGTGTTTCTTGATTCATCCTTACATCTTACAACGCAGGGATACCTCGCGGGGCACTAGCCCTAGTCAGCGAGTATTATGTGCCGATGGACACATGGATTCGAAGCATAATCGTACTATTGGCAACTGGATTTGTCGGGTTTTTTGGGGCTTGGCAAGCATCGGCCTTGGTTTCTGCCAGAGGTGTTTTTGGTCCTACAATCTTCCAATCATTCTCGCCAGTTTCTTCGATGTTTGCAGTGTCACTGACGATTGGAGTTGCATCTATAGTCGCTGGTTTTGTAGCAAAATGTACTACTGCAACAACAGGGATGTTTATTCTAGGTTTTTCACTGTTTGCCATGGCTATGAAACTTGAAGGGATGCAAGAACTTGTCATGAGCAACGGTAATTTCAATGTCCTTGTTCTTGAGGCGGCATTTATCAGTGCTCTTGTCTTGTTAGGAACTCTTGTTGTGTTCGCGATGGGTGGACCATTGAAATGCGTGAGCAAGCCCACGGAAGAAGACAATATGGCTAAGCAACTTGGAATAGCGTTCTGTATTTCGCTTGTAATTTTGCCAGTAATTTGGCTTTTTGCAACTACACCCGCAAAAGGTCAAGTGCTAGGAGCATCTGCAGTTGGCGGAATTCTTATTGCCTTTTTGTCAAGGCAGCTCCTCAGTTCGATGCAACCAATCATCTTGTTTGCTCTGCCAATCGCTTGTGGTGGGCTTGGGTACATCATCGGATTGCTACTTAGTGATACAAGTCCTGCTTCTTTTGCTCAGCAAAAAATTTCATCCCTTCTATTCCCAATGCCAATTGAATATGCCGCTGGCATTATTATTGGGCTTGCTTTAGGTCTTGGTTGGACTTCCTCTCATGATGAAAATACGGTGCCCGAAATAGACAAAAAAGTTGCTCCGTAGGGGTATCATGCACGCTCTATGGCACGATTACATGAATACCAAGGTAAGCAACTTTTAGAAGCCTCAGGGCTTTCAATTCCTCGCGGTAAAGTTGCAAGAACACCAGAACAGGTCTTTGAAATTGCAGAAGAACTTGGCGGCAACGTCGTAGTTAAAGTCCAAGCATGGGTAACGGGTCGCAAGGCACTTGGTGGTGTTGCTCTTGTGCACTCTGCTCAAGAAGCAAAAGATGCTGCTGAAAAAATGTTTCATTTGCAATTCGGCAACTTCCCCGTTGAAGAACTACTTGTCGAAGAATTACTCGACATTAAAGATGAATTTTTTGTTTCGTTAACGATTGACGACGCAAATCAAGCGCCGCTTCTTTTACTAGATTGCCAAGGGGGTAGCGGTATCGAAGATAGAGCGGACACCGTTGCAAGAATACCTGTCAAAGCAGATGGTGAAATTTCAAAAGAAACATTACTTGAAGTTACAAAAGACGAAGCCGTTGTCGATGCTATTGTAAAAATTGTTTTGGCAGCGCGAACAAATGAAGCACGCTCCATGGAAGTTAATCCGCTTGTTCGGTTAACAGATGGCTCAATCGTAGCCGCTGATTGCAGAGTGACCATCGACGATTACGCTGTCTTCAGACATGATGATTTAGGCATTGACATCGCTCGCGAACTTGACCACCCACCAACAAAACTTGAACAACTTGCGTATGAAATTGAACAAGAAGATCACCGAGGCACGTTTTACTTTGCAAAATTACCTACGGATGGTTGGGAAGATACAAATGGGTTAATTGCGTTCCATGGGGCTGGCGGTGGCGGATCGATGATGTCGATGGACGCAGTTTCAAACGAGGGCTTTACCCTTGCGAACTTTACTGATACTAGCGGCAATCCTTCAGTTGCAAAGGTCTATCAGGCGGCACGCATAATTTTATCTCAGCCTAATCTAAGTGGTTACTTTGGGAGTGGGTCTGGAGTCGCTTCACAAGAACAGTATCACTCAGCGTACGGTCTTGCAAAAGCATTCATCGAAATGAAGATGGAAGTACCCGCAGTCATTCGCTTGGGCGGAAACAGTGAAGACAGAGCAGTTGATATTTTAGAGGATTCATGTCAGCATCTTCCCTCACAAGTCCGTGGGTTCAAGAAAGATGACACCCCCGGAAAGTGCGCAGAAATTTTTGCGAAATTGGTTGAAGAAACGAATGCAACGAACGAGTCAATGACCAGACACGTACCCGATTTTGTTGGAAGTGAAAACGCTTCAAGTTTCCCAATCAAGTACGGCGCACTTTGGATTGACAATGTCCCACCGGAAGTGGCAGAAATAGTTGTGCGCGAGAGTAATGGTCTCCTAACTATTGGTGATTCCGGTCAACCAGAACCAACTGAAGATATTACAGATAAAGACAGCGATTTAATCGCTTGCGAAATTGAATGTTTACGAGCAGGGCACAATGTTGTCTTTGTAGATATGCCTGTGAAAGGACTTGATTAATGGCAGTCATTATTGATCAAAATAAACGTGTCATGGTGCAGGGCATCACTGGTCGTGAGGGAAGGGCACGAACTCGGCTTATGAAGGAGTTTGGTACTAACATTGTCGGCGGTTGCACTCCCGGAAAGGGCGGGCAAGAAGTTGAAGGCATCCCAGTACACGACACGGTTTCTGAAGTTATTAAATCTTCCGGTGGCGTTATCGATATCTCCGTTGTCTTTGTTCCAGCACGACTTGTGAAACACGCCGCAATTGAAGCAATTGACGCTGGCGTGAAACTTGTTGTACTTGTTCCAGACCGCGTTCCTGTTTGGGATGCAATGGCAATTGCAGCAAGAGCAAAAGAAGCAGGTGCAAACTTTGTTGGCCCAAACACTCTTGGCATTATTAGCCCAGGAAAAGCAGTCCTTGGAATGATTGGCGGTAAGGCAGAGTCAGCCCGTCAATGGTTCACGCCCCCGAAAGCTCCCGAAAGTAATGGTACGACGCTTGGAGTTATTTCGCGATCTGGTGGCATGACGAGTTCTTGTGGGTATTACCTTGCACAAGCGGGTTTTGGTTTAAGCACACTCTGTCATGTTGGTGGTGATAGTGTTATTGGATTACCAATTCCTGACGTAGCACTGATGATGCAAGATGATGACGAGACTGATGGCATAGTTATCTTTGGAGAAATTGGCGGAAGCCAAGAAGAGCGATTAGCAAAACACATGAAGGATGGAAGAATTACAAAACCCGTGATTGCATATATAGGAGGCAAGGCAGCCAAAGAGGGCACACGCTTTAGTCATGCTGGTGCAATTATCGAAGGTGGTCGTGGAACTCACGATGGCAAGGTGAAAGCAATTACAGAGGCAGGTGGTGTTGTAGTTGATGCCTTTGGCGAATTACCCAAAGCCGCCCTTGCAACATTTCAATTAGAGAGGACAAACGCATGAGTGAACCGTGGAAGACCGCAATCACCGAAATCGAGCCAAATGCGGTTCGAGTTCGCGGGTACGACATCGCTGACTTAATGGGAAACTGTTCTTTTGGTCAGATGGTCTATCTCATTCTCCGCGGTGAAATGCCAGATGAACCAACTGGTAAGTTGATGGAAGCAATTATTGTTTCAAGTATTGATCACGGCGCAACACCTCCATCAGTGCTTGCAGCAAGGACCGTTGCATCAACTGGTGCAACTCTGAGCGCGTCTGTTGCTGCAGGCATCATGTCAATCAATAAACACCACGGCGGTGCAATTACAAATTGTGCAAAACAATTACGTGAAATTATCGCAAAAGCAGATGGCGGAGATTTGCATTTTGCCGCGGAAACATGTCTTGCAGAATGGAAAAAATCTGGTGTTCGTATGAGTGGCTTCGGTCATCGCATACACTCTGCTGACCCCCGAACCAAACGCCTTATGGATTTAGCTGAAGATGCAAACGTTTGCGGAAAGTATATTGAAGCAGCACGCGCGGTTGCGCAGGTCTTTGCTGATGCTGGGAAGAGATTGCCAATTAATGTTGATGGTGCAATTGCTGCACTTCTAGCCGACCTTGGCTTTGAACCAGAAGTCATGAATGGTTTATTCATGATTGCAAGAACTCCAGGATTAGTCGCGCACGTGCGCGAAGAACAAACCCGCATGAAACCGATGCGTAAAATCATCCCCGGAAATCACGAATACGATGGTCCTTCGGAAAGAAAACTCAAATGACATACACAACAAACGATATCGCAGAACTCTT
>JACNLO010000038.1 GCA_014381555.1 Planctomycetota bacterium
TAAACCTCCTCTAGAAGCAAGGCTTCTACGGAGGTTTTTTAAAAGCGGGTGTGTGCCACTGCAAAGAAGCAGTGTCACGCATTCCTTCGGAATGCAAGGGGTTCGCGGCGCATAAATTTGCTACGCAAATCAATGCGGCGTCAAACCCCTTCAATGTATTACTCTTAAAACCTCCTCTAGAAGCAAGGCTTCTACGGAGGTTTTTTAAAAGCGGGTGTGTGCCACTGCAAAGAAGCAGTGTCACGCATTCCTTCGGAATGCAAGGGGTTCGCGGCGCATAAATTTGCTACGCAAATCAATGCGGCGTCAAACCCCTTCAATGTATTACTCTTAAAACCTCCTCTAGAAGCAAGGCTTCTACGGAGGTTTTTTAAAAGCGGGTGTGTGCCACTGCAAAGAAGCAGTGTTAATTTATACTGACTGTCACTAGAAATATACGCTGGTGTTAAAACAAACCGCGGGATAGTTTATTCGTAGCTCGCCTACAACGTACAAGGTCCCCAACTGCCAACAACTTCAAGAAGGTCAACTACGTCAACAACTCCATCACTATTGATATCTGCCATAGGGTCAGAACCACCCCAAGCATCTATAATAAGTAGGAGGTCCGTTACGTTTACACTTCCGTCACCACTGACATCTGCAGGGCATGAACTATTGCCACATCCATCATCAAATGTGTTTCCGCCTCCATCAACCCAGTCACCATAAAAATCATTCGGAGAATTATTACAGAATTGAGAATCTGAAATCTCTGGACCAGTAGTTCCATTTTGCAAGTGATACACTCCACCACCAATTTGAGCGACGTTATCCTTAATGATGCAATTTGTAATAACTGGAGAACCATCAGTTAAAATGCCACCGCCAATTGGATTATTACCATTTTGTAAAGTAAAACCATCAAGAACAGTACTCTGGCTTGGCTCACCGTACATCCAAACTACTGAACCATTAGCGCTTCCATCAATCACTGTAAGGTCAGGACCACTGGTGCTAGTTATAGAGATACCTCGTCCATCGTAATCAATATTTTCTGCATAGGTGCCAGGCATTACGAGGATTGAATCGCCCGTACCACAAGCTTCAATTGCTTCACCAATTGTTGCGTAATCACCCTTAGCTCCAACGACAAACTCATCTATCTGGCAATCGCCACTGTTGTGGTAATGTTTTTCCGCTTGATATACTTCAGCAGGACCAGATGAATTCGTTGCTTGAGCCCATGCAATGTAATGTACGTCTCCTAAATTATTTTGGCTTGAACTATCCAGATCAAAGGTAAATGTAACTTCTTGTGTGTCACCAGCATTCAAAGTAATTGTTTGTACGTCTGCTTGTTTGAAACAACCGTAATTAAACGATGGAGTAGAAGGGTAGTTATGCAATACTTGCGAACAGTGCACCTTCATTGTTTTGTTAGATCCACCATTTTCAATTCCAACAATGGCTGAAACAGAGTAGGTATCGGTATCGACAGGTGAACCACACATCTCAATTGTGACGTCTGTAGCGGTTGCAATTCGTTGCAAATACTTTGTTCGAAGTTGCGTATAATTAGCTGAGGGGCTTCCGTAAGAACCAACTTGGCTACTTACTCCATCCATCCAAACTGTTGGAAAACCTGGGACACTGTAAAAAACCTGTCGTAAATCACCCCAACTAGTGGAATATGAATCCGATCCATGTACCTGCATAGAAAAACATGTATCAGGAAATTCATCCATGAGCATGATTAGACCATTGGCAACATCAGGGCAATAGGTACACCAAGTTGCTGTAAAATTTTCACAGATAACTTTTCTTGGGGCTGCTTCCGCACTTAAGAAAAGTGTTGAAACACAAATTAGTGATGCAATTATTGGTAATTTTTTCATAGTTCTGTTACTTTCTCTCTTCGTTTATTCTGGATCATCCCATTCTAATTCGGGCATCAGTTGGTATGGAAACATGTCGCCGCCTGAATCAGAGAGTTCGCTCACTAAGACTAACCAAGTGTCACCACCCCAAAAATTACATACTCCTGAAACACAATCTATATTGAAAAGGTTGTCCGAAACGTGCCCCTCAGAAGTCCTATACACACTCATATTAGGCTGAAATGTTTCTTCGTAGGTCATGTGGTTATCCTGCCAACAAACGTTGCCCACCCAAGTTCTTCCGCCGCCATGTATATCATAGGTAACAGAATGGTCGGGATACTGTCCAAATCTCGTACCGCGATTACTTAAGATTGCAAACTCTGAAGAGCCTGTGCTCGCCCATTCCTTCTCTTTTCGTGAGCCGATTAGTGGTATCGATGAATAAGAAACGTGACAACCATCACCTCCATCATCCAAATCAACGTTTAATTCTTCGTCCCAGTAGGTATCTTCACTTGGATTGCGGGCGGTGTAATCATAATGCTCCATAGCGAAGACATTGCCACTAGGTTCATTTTCGCTTAATAAACGATCTGCGTTGTATAGATTCTCCATGACTGAAAGCGAATGAACGTTGTCGGATGTGTTTGCAAGCCGATCTTCAGCTCCTCTTCCTCGCACCTCTTGACCAGTATCTATAGCCAACCTATTAACGTAACCAGGAGTTGGATAGCGACCCTGATGACCAGTAGCCCACGTAAGCCAACCTGAGTGAATCGACCTAATCCGAGCAGAATCTTTTACAAGCATTGCTTCCCTACGAGCTCGTCCAAGCGCTGGCATCAGAATGCTCAACAGAAGAGCGATAATCGCCATTACAACAAGTAACTCGATAAGAGTAAATGCGAATAGTTGTCTTTTATTCTTCAATGTAAAAAGTCTCCTACTAAATACTATATAAGGTATTAGTTAGCAATCCAAATTAAGATTTCTCCAACTTCGAAGAAAAAAACGAAAAATGGCTATTCAGTCCTAGTTTCTATAGTATCGCTATACAAATCTAGGTAAAAATCTCGGAGTTGCCTGCCTTTTAAGTCTCGTTCTCTTCCTTGCAAAAAACCAAAAGTGTTAAACATGCTAATCGCAGGTCCTCTTTCTATTCGAACATCAAGCACCACTTTTAAATATTGTTTCTCTTTGCAAAACAAAATGGCATGTTGCATCAGTATAGTGCCTACACCTTTTCTTCGAAAAATATCGCGAACTCGAAGACGTCTAATCTCAGCGGAATCGTCACTGAGCCGCTGCACACCAATCATTCCAACTATCCACTCTTCATACTCCGCAACCCAGAAGCAGCTGTCCTTACATTCAAAATAGCCCTCTGTTAAATAATCCAAATCTGCACCTGTATCATTTTCCCTAGTTTGTCCTTCTAAACGGCTCCGTTCAAACAAATCGCGTAACACTGAAACATCATCGCTTGTTGCTGAGCGAATGTTCATGAGGTCTGTGTGAAATTGAGATTCCTTTGAAACCATTGCTACGTGTCCAATTCATGAAAGACTAGAGACATCTTAACCGTATCAAGTATAGCAACAGTGTATCGAGGGGCTCGATGTAGTGCACCGGGATTAATGCAACGCGTCTTTTCGACCACCTCATCGCGTATTTCATGGCTGTGGCCATGAGCGATTACATCGATATTGCTATCTTCTATAAAGGTTCTGTATTGCGACAAATCATGTCCATGCAGGAAAGCTAATGTGATTCCGTCAATCTCCATTGTTCCAGCTGGGTGTTGCACATTAAGCCCAAGGGTAATTGCGTAGTCAAACAAGCGGGTTACATAATCACAATTACCAAATACCAGAGTAACATTATGACCTGCGAGTTCATCAAGCACTTCGTGCGTTTCGATATCTCCAAGGTGAATAATCCGGTCACAACCTAAAGTTGTCAGGAGTTCAATTGCGTGGCGGGTCCTAAGCCACTCACCATGAGAATCAGATAAAAAACCAATTAGCGCCATTGGCTACTTGGCTTTGCGTACTGAACTACCCATCTTTTATATTCACTTTCAAAGAAAGCTGGATCGGTTGAAAAATACGAGAGCCACCCTCGCTTTGGTTCTCGAATTGTTCCGATGGCCGCTTCCTGAAGTAACCTTCGAAGATCAGGCAAATATTTCCCATTGTCATACTCGATTATAAAACTAACTAAGCCCCAAAGTTGAGCGTAATATCCAAGGAGCGAAGTTCTACCACTAGAAAGCAGTATCGAGGGATCTGACTGCATGAGTTCTTTCAAAGGAGTTAAACGATTTGCATTTACAATTTGCCTCAAAGTCGTCAAACGGTCCCAATTGCTGGCTGGTTGAAATTTGACTTCTCCCCGACGAAATCTAAATCCTTCCATCCAAGTTCCAATACCTTCATCAAGCCAAGTCGGAAGGCAAGTTGCAAACGCTGCTTCTGCATATTGATGCCATCCCTCATGTGCAGCAATACGAAGCGTGACTCGACTTCTACCTCTCTCATCTAAATGGTACAACACTGCTGTTCCATCAATTGTGAGACCACCAGATTCTAATTGAAACCAATGCTCAGCCTCGTCTCCAAGCATCAACTTCAATTGCTTTTGCCATTGCGCCTCGTGCGCAAACAAGTAGACATCCATTTTCTTCTTGGGATATGGCAATTTTCCAAATACAGTTGTGTATCGCTCAATAAGTGCATCGTAGAAAGCTGGGAGAGAATCGATAATGTGCTGATACTTAATTGTTGTTCGTATGTCCCAAACATCTGACACAAAACGTTCACCTTTGTCTCCATCGTACATCCAAGGCGACTCAAACATTAATTGCCTGTTTGTTTCAGTTGCGCGTAGCGGGGGCGTCTTCTTCTTAGTTTCCTGAATGGAGCAATTACTAAAGGCAAAGAATGCAAGAAACAAACTTAAAACAATTAAACGAGGTGTCATGTTTGTACAGCCGCCCTAGCTGATTCAAGATCTTTTTCTGCTTTTGAGAGCATGTCTTTCGTTTCTTGCACTACATGTTCTGGAGCATTGTTTACATACGATTCGTTCGACAAACGATTCTTGAATCCTGTGACTTTCTTTTCCAGAGAAGCAATCTCTTCTTTAAGGCGAGAATTGCTATCTTCTGCTTCTGATTCGTCGAGCATATTTGAGAGAATAATTGTTTCACCATCTACGAGAACAGCGAGGCCATCACATGAATCCTCAAGCAACGCGATGGATTGTAATCCAGAGAGAGAGGAAAGAACTTCAGCATGCTCTAGGGCGAGTGAGTGTATGCGTTCTGGAGCAAACAAATCTATTTTTCGTTTTGGCTTCACTTTTTGCGATGCTCTAGCGCCTCGAATTGCTGTAACAAGTTCTTGAAGTTGACCGAAAGAATGAACAATATTCTCGTCAAGTTTCACACCAGACAGTTTTGGCCATGACGAAGTTGCTACAAGCAAGTTAGTTTCCAAAGCAATACCATCAACGCTTCCTGCTGGAAGTGCGTGAATATGTGGCCAGATTGCTTCAGTTACAAATGGGCATACAGGATGTAACAAGCGGCTAATCAGATCAACGACTGTGAGCAAAATACGCTGTTGTTCTGGGCTTTCCTTAACTGTTGGCTTAATCGCTTCAAGATACCAATCACAAAAGTCTCTCCAAAGAACATCGTAGATAGCTTCAACCGCGAAGTTGAATTGATACTCCTTCAATGAAGCATTGATTTTATCTGTGGCAAAAATAACTCTTGACAACATCCACTGGTCTACTGGCTGCATGTCATTTACAGAAACCGATTCTGCAGGAGCTGAGATGTTCATCAACGCAAACCGGCATGCATTCCAAAACTTGTTTGCAAAGTTTCTACCAACATCAAAACGTGAGGAAGAATTAATTGCAAGAGGGGTTTCTTCATTATTCTCTGCTTCGCCAACAAGTAGACCGTAGAGAGTCGACATCTTTTTTGAGTCATCATCTGGAGAAATCTGTGTCGGAGCCATAACTTCATGTCCAGTTTTTGACTGTACATATTTTGGCGTAAAAACTTTTCCAGAGTAAGGGCAAATCACATCAACAGCTAAACGCACATCTTGTGTCCCTGTTGCAAGTTGGACCATTATGTATCGCATCGCATCCGCGCCATGAGTAGCAATAATATCGCGAGGGTCTACGCCATTTCCAAGCGACTTACTCATTCGTTGCCCAAAACCATCTTGAATCATTGGATTGATATACACATCGGCGAATGGCAGGGTGCCATCACGAAAGTATCGGTTAAACATCACCATCCTACTTACCCAAAGCGTAATGATGTCTCGACCTGTGCAAAGCACGCTTGAAGGATTAAACTTCTCTAAGAGTCCCTCGGTTTGTGGAAAAGCATTTGGGTTTGGCCAACCCATCGTAGAAATTGGCCAGAGTGCAGAACTAAACCATGTGTCTAGTACATCTTCATCTCGAGCAAAACCATCCGCCTCTACATCCATTTCGAGTTGCTCGTTACCGCCAGAAATACATAAATAAACATTTGTAACATTCTCGCCTTCGTCAAATTCTCTACTCGAAGCTACTGCACAATTATCTTCATGTGGCCAAGTAACTGCTTCTTCTTTAGAGAATGCTTTTGACCAAACTGGAATTTGATGTCCCCACCAAAGTTGCCTAGAAATGCACCAATCTCTTAGGTTCTCGTGCCATGCCTGATAGGAATGTGCATACCGTTCTGGGTAGAACGTTAATCCACCATCGCCATCTATTTTGCCAGAAGATCGCCGAGGAGGAGTTCCATCATATTGTTCACTTGAGAGTGCACGAAGTGCTTCATTGCAAAGACGATCGTCTGTTACGCGGACATACCATTGGTCACTTAAATACGGTTCAATTGGGACATGGCTTCGATAACTGTGACCAACACTATGTGCATATTCTTTGATGCCTTCAAGTAAATCGTTTAATCTAAACCACTCAACAATTGCTTCTCTTGCATCTTCTCTAGACAAACCAATAAATGCTTTAGCTTCATCGCTTGCATCATCCCAACCGTAGTCAACACTGATAGACGCATCAGATGCCATGATATTTATCACGTCTAAATCATGTCGAGCCCCTATGTCCCAATCATTTGGATCATGCGCAGGGGTGACTTTCAAGAAACCTGTTGCATATTCTGCTTTTGGATTATCAGTTCCTGGCATGACAACATACTCGTCTTCGACGATTGGAATAGTTCTTCCGACGATTGGTAATCGAACTGATTTGCCTTGAAGGTCTTTTGCTCGAGGGTCGTTTGGGTTCACAGCAACCGCTGTGTCGCCAAGCATCGTTTCAGGACGCGTTGTTGCAACAGTAAGAATACCGCTACCATCTTCAAGTGGGTACTTGAGATAGTACATGTGCCCAGAAACTTCTTTCATTTCAACTTCATCATCAGCAAGTGCAGTAAGCGTGACCGGATCCCAATTCACCAATCGCTTACCACGATAAATTAAGCCATCTTTGTAAAGTTGAAAGAACGCTTCTCGAACAGCAGCAGCACAAACGTCATCCATCGTGAAACGCGTCCGTTCCCAATCACAGGAAGCTCCAATGGAACGCAACTGGCTTAAAATTGTTGACTCGTACTCATCCTTCCAAATTCGCACTCTTGAAACAAACTCGTCACGGGTAAAGTCTGTTCGCTTTTTCCCCTCTTGCTGATGCAGACGTTTTTCAACAACGGTTTGGGTTGCAATGCCTGCATGATCAGTGCCTGGCATCCAAAGAGAAGCATCGCCTTGCATCCTGTGCCAGCGAATGAGGACATCTTGGAGAGTATTGTTTAGCGCGTGCCCTAAGTGCAGTGGGGCTGTCACATTTGGAGGGGGAATAAGAATTGAAAATGGCTTTCCTTGGGCATTCGTCTCGCAATGCCCGACATTTGCTGTTTCCCATCGAGAGATAATTTCTGCTTCAATTGCAGAAGGAGCGTATGATTTAGGAATGAAGTCTGTTGAAAAAGCCGTGTCTGTCATAGTACGCATGATACCCGCCATCCTTTTTACTGCCTTTCTTGCATCATGCCAAGATGCAGATCCGCCTAAAACCCAACAAATTTCTGTAGAGCAGCGAGAGAGCGCTATAGAAAGTGCTATGGAACTTATCAACTCCAGAAGAACTGTAGAAGCTCTAGCGATTACATCAACCCTCATCAAAAAAGATTCCGCTTCAGCAGAATCGCAAGAAATTCATGCCCTTGCGCTAATTTCAGAAGGGGGACGGCTACAAAGTGTTGGAGATTTTAATCATGCTAGAGAGAAACAACTTGAAGCACTTCAAGCATACATTATCGCGTGTGGGCAAAGCACTACGCCTGGATTACTCCAACTTTCAACAGCCCAACTCGCACATATGCTCAAAGAAAACAGTACTGCAATTGAGTATTACCAACTTGCACACGAGAATGTGCCCGAAGATTCACGAGCAGCATTTTTTCTTGGACAGATTTTAATGCTCGACAAGAATTGGAAAGAAGCAAAGGTTTGGATTTCTGAAAGTCTCAAGCGTGACCAAAGCCAGCCACCAGCTATTCTTTCACTTTCTCTAATTGAGGCGGAACTTGGCAACAGCGAAGTTGCGTTAGAACTTGCAACAAAAGGTTGCCAAATACAACCAAATGATCCAAAACTTCGTTTTATCCAAGCAAGGGTCTTGCGGCTTACAGGATATCCGAATCAAGCAATCGAAATTCTTCATCGCTTGCCAAGGGTAATGAGAGAAGACAAACTTTTCAAAGATGAGTTGGAAGCATGCGAAACTCAAACAAAGGTCAAAAAGTAATGTCGCAATCCCTCCCAATCCTACTTATTCTTGCTGGGCTTGTAATAGTTCTTGGCATTGTTTCAATAATGGCTATCGCTCTTGTAGCAAAGCGCTGTAGGAGCGATCAACAATGCTCAGACTACCCTAACGACACAAAATCGGACCAGCGAGACCCATGGGAGGAGTCTGGAAAGCGCCTTCACGTCGATTATGACGAACCTGAATAGTCCGCTACCGTATCATGATCAATGTAATGTCTAAGAACCTCAAGATAGCGGTGAATAGTGCCGATTTACGAGTTACTTTACATTTTCAGACAAAGGATCAAATTCGCATGAAATTCAATCTAATAGGCAAAATAATACTCGCATGCAGTGCTGCTGTCCTCTTTCTTTCATCGTTAGCTCTCGCCCAGAGCCCAACTGCTGCAGAATGGTCAACTCGTGTTTGGGCTGCCGCTTCACAAGGTAATTGGGATGATGTCACCACTCTGATTGAAGAAGCCCCAAAAGGTGATCACCAAACCCTAAGAGATTTTAGAAGCCACCTCGATACTTTCAACGATCATCGTGAATCAGAAGCATCAAATATCATTGAAGCTCGAAACAAAGCGCTTGAGGAGATGAACACCCACAAACAAGACGGGAACATTGTAAAAGCGATGCAGTCAGCGGTTGAAGCGCAAACACTCAGCAAGAATCTTGATGACATTATGTTACAAGAAGAAGTGCAAGACGTGCTAATAAAAACTATTGAAGAAATTAATTCGCAGTCTGAAGACGGGAATATTTTAACAGCACAAACTTTACTTTATTACTTGAGAACTTTTTATGAAGGAACTTCTCGCAGAGATTTATTTGACAAATGGAGCGATCGTCTAGAGAAAGTCGCTTTACAAGTTACATTACTTCGACAATATGCTCCAAAATATTTGCATTCTCTTTTCGTAGAACGAGCAGTGATACTTGGTGATGAACCACCTGAGGCATACAACGAACAAGCAGGCGACAACTGGATTGAACGTGTCGAAGGCATAGATAAAAACATGATTGTTCGCTCTCTTGACATTGCTACGAGTGAGCATATCAATAACATTTCATGGGGTGAACTTATCAAAGGTGGGCTTGACTCCATTCGCATTCTAGCCAATGTGCCTGTTATTTCAGAAACATTCACCACTGTCAATGATCAACAAGCAAGAAGTTTGTGGCTTGAAGCTGTAGATGAGGAACTCAATTCCTACAGTGAGTATCTAAAACATGTGCAAGGCAAACGTGTTTTAATTCAGACTCTTAATAGACTCCTAGAAGCCAACAGCAAATCAATCAAACTTCCGGAAGGTGTCTTGTTAAGAGAATTTGGTGATGGTGCAATGGCCAAATTAGACAAATACAGCGCAATTATCTGGCCCGATGAATCTCGACGGTTTGAACAACAGACAGAGGGACGCTTTGTCGGAGTTGGTATCGTGATTAAGGAAAACAACAAGGGGGAAATTATGATTGTCAATCCAATAGAAGGAGCTCCAGCGTATTACGGTGGAGTTCAACCAGAAGATGTAATCACAGGAGTCAACGGTAAATCAGCTAGCGGCTGGTCACTCAATGATGCTGTTGACAGAATTACTGGCCCTAAGGGAACAACTGTTACTCTCACCATACGAAGACCAGAGCAAGATGAGCCAGTCCGATTAACCCTCACTCGCGACTCTATCAAATTGCATTCCGTTCAAGGATGGTGGAAAAAAGAACTTGACAGCGAAGGGCATCCAATCTGGGACTGGTTCGTAGACCCAGAGAATAAAATTGGGTACATCAAACTCACTGGTTTTTCAGAAGAAACCTACTCTGATATGCTCGCTGCCATTCGTGAAATGCAAGCAGAAGGTCAACCTAATGGTTTGATTCTAGATTTACGCTATAACCCGGGAGGCCTTCTTCCAACAGCGAGACGAATTGCGAATTTGTTTATACAGAATGGCACAATCGTAAGTGGCGAAAAAGCAGACGGAGAAGAATTGTTCCGAATGAAGGCTCTACCAAACAGAGCTTACTTATCTGAATGGCCAGTCGTTATCTTGATTAACCAAGGTTCTGCAAGTGCAAGTGAGATTGTCTCTGGATGTGTACAAGCACATGATGCTGGTATTATTGTTGGTCAGCGAAGTTGGGGAAAAGGGAGCGTACAAACCGTTCATCAAATTTCTTCCGAAGCAAACGTAAAACTTACAACCCAATATTACCGTTTACCCTCACCTGACAATGGTGTAACACCCGGGCGTCTCGTTCACAAAAGACGAGGCTCATCGGATTGGGGAGTTATCCCTGACGTTGAAGTACGTATGTCGCCGACCCAAATCACAGAGAGCAACAAGTTGCGCCAAAAGGCGGACATGATTCTGATCGAAAACGAAGAAGAACGCCCAGATATCAATACACTCGTTTCCCTTGGGCTGGATCCTCAGCTTGAAACTGCGCTTCTTATTCTTAGAGCAAACGCAATTTCAAGAATGATTTCCGACCATCGGCAGGCAAGTCTCGACGAAAAGAATTGATTTCGTTATCATCGGTGCTATGATTTTACAAACACTCGCTTTTACAACTATTCTTCTATCAGCATCCACGGACCATAAATTCGGACTCACCGAGGCAATGCCTCGAATTGATGGCACAATTCGGATTGGTTCTTACAATATGCTGAACTTCTTTGATCAAAAAGATGACCCAACACTTCAAGGTGACTATGACGATTTTGGAGACAATCCGGGACCAACTTCACTAGATAGATGCAAAGAACTTGCAACAATTATTCGTGAACTTGATGCAGACGTTCTCTCACTTCAAGAAGTTGAAAGCCAAGAAGCCCTTGGTTGGTTTAATGATGAATATCTCAAAGACATGGGGTACAAATACGTTATCTCTGAAGAAGTAGGATATTACCGTGGTATTGAACAAAGTATTCTGAGTAGATTTCCTGTCACTGATGTGAAGACTTGGAGAAATGCTGATCTCACTAAAATCGAGCGAATAGGTGGGGGGTGGACTGAAATCCCAGCAGGTGAAGACTCCATCACATTTCAACGAAGCCCTCTTTGCGTCACAATCCAAACTCCAGAAGGTTACAAACTCACTATTCTTGGAGTTCACCACAAGGCAGGAAAAAATGCATGGCATCGCGAGTTAGAAGCGTTACAAATAGCTAAGTACATCAAATCAATGACAGAAGAAGACCCAGAAAGAAACATAGCTGTCATAGGCGATTTTAATGCTCAGCCGTGGGACAGATCTGTTCGCGTGTATTTGCGAAATGGGATGACCGATGCATTGTCTCACCGTGCTGTACATTTAAAGTGGGATGACAATTCTCCTCTTCGCAAAACACATACATCTGGAAGAGTCATAGACTTCATTATGCTAAATGCACCAGCAGTTGGAGAACTTGTCGTCGACAGTGGTTTTGTATTAGGGTCTGACCACCCAGAATATGATTGGCGTAATGATCCTATTCCTACTGGATATTCTTCTGACCACTGCGCTCTAGCGGTCGATCTGGTTCCTATTGAAGGGAAAGGATCAACACTCCATGGGGCACCCTGGCCAGACTCGCTCACCAAAACTGCCTTAAGGAATAGCCCTCCAGAAAAAGCAATCGTACAAAGCAAACCAAAAACTGATTCTGAATCAATTCCTCCTGATGGTGCCCCATTCTTGGCATCAAAGCGAAGCAAAGTTTTCCATAAAGCAGATTGTGGAAACGCAAAACGAATCAGCGAAAAAAATCAAGTCGGCTTCCCATCATTTGAAGATGCTGAAGGTGCAGGAAAACGACCAGCTAAATGCTGCAAACCAACTGCTAACTAAGTAGTAGTTAGAGCTCTTGGAGCAGACGCTGGACTTCTTCGACGTCTTTATCACCACGACCCGAGAGATTGATGAGCAAGTGTTCATCCTTATGCATTTGTTTGGCGATTTCAATTGCTCCTGCAACAGCATGTGAAGATTCAAGCGCAGGAATAATTCCTTCCTGTTCACTTAACAACTCAAAGGCTTGCAGCGCTTCTTTATCATCCACGATTACATATTCCACGCGATTGGCATCTTTCCAATACGCATGCTCTGGGCCAACTCCAGGATAATCTAATCCTGCTGAACAAGAATGAACATCTTGCGTTTGACCATCTTGATCTTGCAATACATAACTTAAGGAACCATGCAATACTCCCGGTGACCCTAGACAGAGCGGGGCAGCGTGTTCGCCAACACCAAGCCCAGTTCCGCCCGCTTCAACCCCAACAAGTTTTACCGCTTCATCTTTAACAAAGGGGTAAAAAATACCTGCAGCATTCGAGCCTCCCCCAACACATGCGACAATACAGTTGGGAAGTTGACCAAACAATGCGACGCTCTGTTCTTTTGCTTCTATGCCAATTACAGATTGCAATTCACGAACAATTAATGGGAAAGGATGTGGCCCAACAACTGAACCGAGAATGTAATGCGTACTCTCAACAGAACCCATCCAATCTCGCATCGCTTCGTTCGTCGCATCTTTAAGAGTTTTTGAACCTGACTCCACAACGTTTACTTTGGCTCCGAGCAATTCCATTCGAAACACATTGAGCGCTTGGCGGCGAGTATCTTCACTCCCCATGTAAACTTCGCAAGTTAGTCCTAATTTCGCACACGCTGTAGCTGTTGCAACACCGTGTTGTCCAGCTCCCGTTTCTGCAATAATTCTCTTCTTGCCCATTCGTTTTGCAAGCAGTGCCTGCCCGAGTGTGTTGTTAATTTTATGCGCCCCAGTATGTGCTAAATCTTCTCGCTTTAACCAAATATTTGCGCCACCAACATAGTCCGTTAAATGAGAGCCAAAAGTGATAGGAGTTGGTCTAGCCACATACTGCTCAAGCAATTCATCGAGTTCTGATTGATAAGTGGAATCAGAAGACGCCGCACTCCATGCATCTTCAAGTTGAGTCAGAGCCGACATTAATGTTTCTGGTACATATTGCCCACCAAATTCTCCGTACCAACCGGTTGATTGCGTTGTTGTCATGGTGTTACCTTCTTCGTTTGTACTAGATGACGAGCGAGAAATTCTACTTGAGTTTCTTTAACAAAAGCAGTTTCACGACCAAAACCCATATGTTCATCTGGCGCTCCTGTGTGATCAAACGCAACGAGTTCAACATGCTCTGGATTTTGAGATTTCATTTTTATTGCATCGATAAATTCAGATTCAGCGGCAAATGGCATCCAAGCATCGTGCCTACTATGAAATGCTATCACGGGAATGTCCCTCCAATTGTCCAAACTATTGATTGGGTTCAAAGCGTGAAATTCATCATCGCTCAACGCTTCACAGATTGGAGAATGTCGCAAATGCGCCCAGGAGCCACCTGTTGCTTCAAGTACTGCTGATTGAAAGGGGTGAGGACGAAGTAATCTCAAAATTGCGGAAAGACCTCCTGCAGACATCCCCCCGATAGCTCCCGCACGCAATTCAAAACCAGGGTATTCGGCTAGTCCTTCTAAAACTGAATCTATTTCATTGGTCATTTGCAAGACTACTTCTAATACTCGATTGCTCGACTGTGACTCCTCTTCAAAGCGTTGCCCATGACCAGGCAAATCGACTGCGCAGACATTGATTCCGCGTCGCATGCATCGCAAATACCTTCCTGGGTCAAGTTCTTTGTCCGCTGTGCGACCATGAATCCAAAAAAGAAAGGGGCGAGGGATTTCATCTCTCTGTACGATTAGGCACGGGACACCCGCTATTTCCTTCTCTTGAGAGCATTGGAGAAGACGACTAGGCAATGAGTCAAACCTTGAGACCATTCATACATCATACCGAGCCACCTAAGAGTAAACTACACTTTGTGCTTAAAATACTAGGTGGACAATTTCGATCACGACGTCTTAAGACTCCTCGCGACAATGACATCACACGCCCCTGGACAGGTCGTGCCCGTGAGTCAGTGGCGAATCAACTCCGTGGTCATCTCCAAGATGCAGTTGTTCTTGATCTTTTTGCAGGTGTTGGCACAATGGGTTTAGAAGCAATCAGCCGTGGCGCTAAAACTGCCATCATGGTTGAAAAAGATCGCAAGATTTTTTCGATTCTTGAAGAGAATATTAAGAATCTTGATTGCTCCACCAAAGCTATTGCACTTCAAGCAGACGCACTCTCCTCAATTCCACTCCTTCGTGTGCCTAGACCAGTTGACATTGTATTCATCGACCCACCGTACATCATGATGTCTCAGGATTCTCTACGGAGGCGAATCTTAGAGCAAATTGCAAATATTGAACCGCTCCTCTCTTCTGATGGATTTATCGTTCTTCGAACACCAGTTAGTCCAATTCAGACGGACCATTCGATAGAACAACTTGAAGGCCCAGAGATTCATAAAGAGGGTTCTGGCATGTGGATTCTCTTCTACGGGAAGAAAGTTGCAGCATGAACCCTGTTTGCCCAATTGAATGTCGCAAAGGTGCAATAGAGATTCTTGAAAAACTAAGGAGCGCAGGGTTTGAAACCTACTTTGCAGGTGGCTGTGTGCGAGATCGTTTGCTCAGCGGTTCTCCTTCGGAATATGACATTGCAACTTCCGCTAGACCAGAAGATATTAAAAAACTTTTTCCTAAGGCAAGGAGCGTGGGCGAGTCATTCGGCGTCATGCTAGTCCGTATGCAGAATAGTATCTACGACGTTGCGACATTCCGAAGCGATGGTCCATATAGTGACAAGCGCCACCCAGATGAAATCACGTTCAGCGATGCAAAGCATGATGCACTTCGTCGTGATTTCACAATCAATGGAATGTTTGAAGATCCAATCGAAGAAAAAATAATTGATTTCGTTGGCGGAAAAGAAGACTTACAAAATAGAATTGTCAGAGCTATAGGTGACCCAAACAAACGAATCTCCGAAGATCATTTACGAATGCTCCGAGCTATTCGCTTTGCATCTAGATTTGAATTTTCAATTGAAACTGAAACAGCAAACGCCATCCGAGAACACTCACACGAATTACGTGGCGTTTCTAGGGAACGCATTGGTGAAGAGTTACGAAAGATGTTGACAAACACAAACAGGGGAGTTGCTGCTTGGGAATTACAATACCTAGGACTTGACCGATTCATCTTAGAAGAAGAGTCCTGCATGAACGCGCCCACCCGAGTTGGAAGACTTCCAGCATCTGCAACCTACGCAACTGCACTTGCCGCCTGGATTTTCGACCGATACACAAGTGATTCAGATGTCCAAGCAGCTGCTTCCAATTGGAGAAAGCGGTTACTTCTATCGAACAAAACGTATGATGATTTATCGATAATTCTAGAACTGCACCAGAAACTCTATTTTTGGGACAGCCTGGGAACTGCACAACAAAAGAGAACATCCGCTTCAAACCTTTGCAATAGTGCTCTTTCAATTATCCAATGCGAAGACCGATCTCACTTCGTTCACATTCGTAGAGAAATTTTAAATCTAGAACGTTCAGGGTTAGCTCCTGAACGCCTTATTAACGGAAATGACCTCCTTGAGGCAGGAATTCCACCATCATCTGTTCTAGGAGAGGTTCTAGAATCAGTCTATGACGCTCAGCTTGAAGGTTCTATCACCAATCGCACGCAAGCAATACAACTTGCACAAGCAATCTACCGCGATTTTCTAGACTCTTGATTCAGCAGTAGGTATACTAAAGAAATGATTACACAGGCACGAACCCTAATAACCTTGCTCAGTTTAACTGCATTCCTGGCTTCTTCTTTTGCAGTTTCGGCACCTCAAGAAGCAAACTGGGCAGACTCCGTTGTTGAAACTGAATCAGAAGGTACTAGCATTCTCATAATCCCAATGGATGGCCAAATGCACACCGATATTCGTGCTGATTTATATAAGGGTCTTACCGAAAGAATTAAAGAAGCCAACCCTGATTTAATCATTGTAGAGTTGTACAGCCGAGATCGAAAAAACAATTTTGCATACCTAATGGGTTACGGTGACCCCAACGAATTCAACCCTTTCAACGATAATGATCTTGTTGACATAGCAAAAGTTTTTCAAATTCAATTGAAAGACATCCCACAAGTTCTTTGGGTTAAAGATTCGTCTGGTGCAAGTACTGTGCTTTCGTTCTCATGGCCAATAATGTATATGTCAGAAGGCGCATTCCTTCGAGCCACCACGCAAGTAGCCGATTTTAACAACATCGATGCTGAAGATACACGTGGAAAAATTAGAGAGTTTCGAACCATTCATTCAAAAATTGTTGCCGAATATGGTGACCGAAGCCATGCTCTCGTCCGAGCATTTGTTGACCCCGATGTGCCATTATCTGGAACATGGAAAGGGCAAAAAGTTGTTTGGGAAGAAAATACCTTGGGAGATTTTAAAGTTGACCAAGGTGAAGACGATATGCCTCAACTAACTGCAATAACTGCAACGGAGTTAGATATCAGTAAGGGTATTGTTGCTAGCATTCAAGATGTTTTACTCGCTCAAGGAATTCGAGGGGATTACCACATTGTCGGGAAGGACATTACTGCGGAAATTATCAAAAACAAAGAGGACTGGCGAAAAAAATTAGAAAGAGCCCACGAATTGTGGAATGATGCACTGCAATTTGAAGAGTGGGCCGGGTCAGCCGATGCTCGTAAAAATCGGATGAATGAACTTCGTTCGCTTAAACAACTCCTGAATATTCTTGAAAAGTCGACTCCAGTAGAAGTACGTATGAGGAGACCATTCCGACCCGGAGTCACTATTCCATATCTGAAACAACGTATAAAAGGCGTTGAACAATTGCTTGAAGATATGAAAGGTGGCGGAGGTAGAGGTGGTGGACGTGGTGGTGGCGGCGGCGGAGGCCGAGGTTAAAAATGAAAGTACACATGAAAATAATAACTCGAGCACTTATTTGTTTCACCATCGGACTCAGCGCACTTGCGTATGCTGAAGATGTTCAACTTAATTTAAAAAATGGAGTTACCTGGAACGGTGAAATCGGGCAAACCATTTCCGTAACGTATAAAGACCGTGGAAAAGAAGTTGTCCATGAAGGCAAAATAACTCGAGCGACAAACAGTTATATCATCATCGATGGATCATTTTTGTTCATAGATAATATTGTCTCTATCACTAGTGATGCAACCGAATCTGATTCCTCGGAAACAGAAAAGACATCAGATTCCAATAATGAAGTTCCACCTTCAGATGCTGATGAAAATCCTTTACTGAAAAAAACTGCTAAGGAGGGTGATTTGCCAAAAGGCGTATTTTGCCTACCGCTTCATGAAATGGTAGGGACGTATTTTCGAGACAACGAAATTACCCAACTGATTGAACACATCGAAGAGAATTACGGGCTTGGTCAGATAATTGTTTTAGAAATTCATTCAGGCGGAGGTGCCGTTCATATTTGGGACAAAATTCGGGAAGCTATTTTTGAGGCGAGGGACCGCCATCGCTTTATTGCGTGGATTGAGAGTGCTGGTTCAGGAGCTGCAGCAACTGCATTTCTCTGTGATGAAATTTATTATCGATCATATGGGTACGTAGGGGCAATCACCATGTACTCAGGCGATATTGAGAACGTAGCTCCAGATTGGCAAATGGATGGTTGGGTCAAGGAATTGGAAAGCGTTCTTGCAAAAACAAGCCACACTCCGATGATTGCTGGTTCAATGGTTCGAAGCAAGTATAACTTTTCATACGATGTCGATCCCGAAACTGGCGAGTTCACTTATTACAACCATGAATTCGGTGATCATGTTCTCAGTAAAACCGGTAGGAATATGATGCTTTCTCCAGAAGAAGCGGTGCAGTGTGGCATGAGTGATGGCACTGCAGATGACGGCGAAGAACTTGCAAAATTTTTAGACTTAGAAGAATGGGTTGAAATCGATTCTTATGGTAGAGACATTGCGAAGAAATGGACTAAAACTCTAAAAGAGTTTGAACTCTTGTTCCCAGAACTCATGGCACAGTTTGGAGGCAATGTCCAAGCAGATACTGAAAAGAAAGCACTCTCTGAGCGAATTGCAGCTGGCAAAAAATTGCTGCAATGGCATAAGAAAATTGGCGAAGATACTTGGCCAATGGTTGCTAATGGAGCAAGTGTTGAAGCCATTAAACGAGAAATTAAAAATCTAGAGTTTCAGAAGAAAATACTAGAAGACTAAGGGTTAAATACCTGAATCGTAAAAACGTAATAACGCAGGACCCACTACAACTTCAAGTCCATCTTCAAGTCGAATTGAATCGATTTTATTATCTTCTACGAAGGTTCCACCTGTTGAACCACAATCTGTCAAAATAAGCCCACCATTTCCATTCTGCTCGATTGTGCAGTGTTCGCGAGAAACAACTGGCGACTTAATACGAATGTCACACTCTTCATCTCGTCCGATGATTACTTCTTCAAGGTCACCTAAGGCGAACTTTCGAAGCACAACCCCGTTAGCACGAGAGCATATATGTAATTCCATCATTGTTTTAAGGGTACTTTTTTGGCGGGGATAGAGGGTGGGATAAAAGGTAGCATCTCTAGTGTTACACGTAATTCGTTGTTAGACCAGTAGAAGATTCGAAAAAAACCAAAGAATGTTCCTCATTTATCGGAACGAAGTGCATTTTTACCTCTTCAAGATACACTACGTCTGTGTTTGTACTTATCGATATCGCATATTTTATCGCATTACCATTTTTACTCGTCTTTGCGCTCATTTCCCGCTTGAAGGGGCATCCACGGCGACAGGACCTTGCAGCTCGGCTAGGAATTGGTGAATCTCTACCTCCTTCGAGGAATAGAATTTTACTCCACGCTGTTTCAGTTGGAGAAGTCAACGCAATCCGCTCCTTAGTGCAAGACCTGCAAAATAGCGGTTATGAGGTTGTTGTATGCGTTACGACTGATACTGGATTAGCACGGGCTGATGAATTATTCTCGGAATCGTGCCATGTCACACGTTTCCCGTTTGACTTTAGTTTTTCAATGAAACGTTTCTTGCAAAGAATTAAACCAAATCTAGTCGCGCTCGTTGAACTCGAAGTTTGGCCCAACCTCATTAGAACTTGTCATGGAAATTCTATCCCTATTCTTGTCATCAATGGAAGACTTTCACTCCGTAGTTTTAAACGGTACAAACTTGTAAAAGTATTATTACAAAGCACATTCAAAAAACTCTCTGCTATCGGGATGCAAAGCGAAGTGTACGCTAGCAGAGTAAAACAACTTGGTGCAACACGTGTATCCATCGAGGGAACAATGAAATGGGATAACGCAATTATTGCGGATTCAGTTGAAGGGTCTGCAGAACTCGCAGAAAGTCTTGGCATTGATTTGACCAAGGCGCTCATTGTTGGTGGATCAACGACCCCATTTGAGCACGAGCTATTAAAGTCCGCCACACCCTCAGGTGCACAGTTACTTTGCGCTCCACGTAGACCTGAATGGTTTGATGATGCAGAAAAAACACTTTCACCATGTAACCGCCGAACGAGTAGTTCTCGTAAAGACACGGAATATTTTTTACTTGACACTTTTGGCGAACTTGACAAAGCATACTCACTTGCAGATATTGTCGTAATCGGAAGAAGTTTTTCTCCATTGCATGGATCAGATCCAACTGCTTCCATTGCGCTAGGTAAGCCAACCATCATAGGTCCCAATGTAAGCGACTTCCAAGACATGGTGCAACTCCTCGTCAAGGGCAAAGGAATTATTCAATGTTCAAAGGAGGAACTCGCCTCGCAAATTTCATCGTTGCTTGAAGACAAAGAATCACGCAATTCCATAACAAATGCAGGTAGAAAAGTTATTTCTTCTCTACAAGGCGCAACTAAAAGATACGAAGACCTCATTGCGGAATATATGCCAAGTGCATGAACTTGAAATACTAAAATCTATTTACGCTGCAAAATCTACTCACTCACAAGTAACCATTGCTCCTGGAGATGACATGGGCGAAGTGCGCGTTGGAAACCAGCGTGTGCTTTGCTCCGTTGATCAACTTGTCATCGGCCGTCATGTCACCCCCCGAACTAACCCCAGTTTGATTGGTCGCAAGGCAATTGCACGCTGTTTTAGTGACATCGCAGCAATGTGCGCGGTACCTGTTGGTTCTTTATTCACGGCGTGCGTGCCAACAACAACTGATAACGCTTGGTGCCAAGCGGTTTTTGCTGGGGCAAATGAAGTTGCCCAGAAGTGGGGGGGACCTATTTTTGGTGGTGATATTGCATCAAGCGAAGGACCTGCAATTTTTACAGTAACTGCAATCGCAACCCCAGGAAGTAGAACCATTAAACGTACTGGTGCAGAAGATGGCGATTATATTTGCGTTACCGGAGAACTTGGAAATTCCATTGCAGGTCACCATATTTCGTTTACGCCACGCATTGCAGAAGCCCAAGAACTACTCAAAGTTCTTGGCGACAACCTGCATTCGATGATTGACATTAGTGATGGTCTTGGTCAAGACGCTTCGCATTTAGCGACCCAAGAGTTACAACTAGTCATCGATACAACTTTGCTTCCGCTTCGTAAAGGAGCAACCGTAGACAATGCAATTTCAGACGGCGAGGACTACGAATTGTTATTTACCAGTTCAACTAAGCCACCAGAGGAATTAGCAACTGTGATTGGCAGGGTAGAATCCGGAACAAATAAAGTAATCACTCTCGATGGAAGCATCATTGCAAATTGTGGCTGGAACCATCAATGACTACAACCAACAGTGAACAAGAAACGATTGACTTTGCAAAACAATTTGCACTTTCAACACAAACGCCGACAATCATTCTCTTGGAGGGAGAATTAGGTGCAGGAAAAACTTGTTTTGTTCGAGGACTTTGCGAAGGTCTAGGTGGCGATCCCAGACAAGTAAGTAGCCCAACTTTTGCAATCATTCAAGAGTACACCATTGAAAAAGGCAAGCGGCTCATACACATTGACGCGTACAGACTCTCTGGCGAGGAGGAACTTGAATCCATTGGATGGGAGGAGTTGCTTCAGGATAACGACGCAATAATCGCTATTGAATGGGCATCGCGAATCAAAAACGCAACTCCTACTACTGCCATCACCATCGATATTGCCCATCTTGACATTTCTTCTAGAGAATTAACAATCAGTCATTAATTACTTTGAATTCGAGGTTATTCATGCTATATTTTTGTTCACACTCAAAACCCCTTTAGAGAGAGAATTAGAAATGAAATCAACAATAACTTTAACAGCTATAGCAGTACTTACTTCAGTCGTGTCAGCCCAACCAATTATGGACGGATATGTTGATGTTGTGGAATACGGCGATGTATGTGTTTATCAAAACAATGGAACTAATTTTGGTGACAGTTTATCTGGTGACATTGCATACGCTGATGGTTCTGAACTTGACAGCGCTAACGCCGTTATTTCTGGTGACCACTTATATATTCATTTGGCTGGCAATCTTCAATCCAACTACAACAAACTTCAACTCTTTATAGATGCTCGTGATGGCGGACAAAACACAATTTTAGGGACGAATCCGGACGTAAGTTACGGTGCTCTACAACGCATGGGCGACGATGGAAGTGGTAACGGTCTTTCATTTGATGAGGGTATCACGCCTGACTTTTACCTTGACGTCACCTGCGGTGATAATGGGTTTGGAACAGGCATCTACTCGTACGTTAATTACGCTGAACTTCGAACGAAAGGTAATGGTTTTGGAGCATATGCTGGCAGCGGTGGCTCCTACTGGTACCAAGATGAGTTTGGCGATTGGCTTCCGTACATCTATCCATCGACTGGCGATTACGGTATTGAAGTTGCAATAAATAACTCCAACTGGGGCGGGGTTGTTTCCGGCGCTGGCGAAGATTGCGGTGCACCAGAAAATGCTGTTGTTCTAACAGGAATCGAAATTAAAATTCCACTTGCGCTGATTGACTGGGATGCAGAAGGACTTCCATTTGACAACGTACAAATCTGTGCATTCATAACTTCAGGCGACCACAGTTACGTGTCCAACCAAGTCCTTGGCGGACTTGGCGGCATGGACAATCTAGGTGAAGTTCGAGATGTTAATTTCTCAACTATTGATGGACCTCAATACTTCGCAGTTGGCGATGCTGGCGAAAGCTGCGTTGCACTTCCAACTGGCGCTTGCTGTTTTGCAAACGGCGAATGCTGGGAAGATCTTACTGATGATAATTGTTTCGCAAGCCGCGGCGCTTGGGGTGGCGAAGGTTCAGCATGTGCTGATTGTGATCTTGGTGGTGGCAACGATTGCCCATCCGATGTTAATGGTGACGGCATTGTGAACGTTGCAGACATCCTGGAACTCATCGGCGCATGGGGAACTGTCTGCCCGTAAACGACCGGCGGTCAATTAATTATTCGTCTTCTGGCGACAGAGCGTAAATCACGACTCGGTGTCCGACGGGCTCCCAGCCGTGTTCTTTGCAAATCGCATCGCGCCAACCAACGAGTTCGCCTGACGAGAACTCTATTCGTTTACCGGTGCGCATACAAACAATTGCGTCGATTGGTTTACGTCCGTAGATCAATTGATAATGTGATTGCTTGCCGTCAATCATCACTTCTTGGATAATGCCGGCTTCGCGAAGCAGCTTTACCGTGCGATATAGAGTTGCCTTTGAAACGTTGTACCCACCAAGGCGCATACTATCCATCAAAGTTTCGGCTTCAAACAAACCATCTTCTTCGATGATTGCATTTAAGATGTCCGCTCTTTCTGGGGTGTACTTTAAATCTTGCGATTTCAAGTACCTCCGAAAAACAGAACAAAGTGGTGCCATAACATCTTGACTCATAAAAAGTATCTTACCATGTATAGATGGCGTCTATCCTTGCATTTGAATCGTTTGACGGTGGTTCACATAAACAGTTTCGTGAAACAATCACAAAGCACTCTTCGCACGAATGGTCGTGGGTAACTAGACCGCCTCGATCGTGGAAGTGGCGTATGGCAGTTAGTGCTTTGGAGATGGTGGATGAAGTAAAACAACAGGGGATTACCAAGCCAGACGCCATTTTTTGCACGTCGCTTACAGATGCCGCAGCGATTCGGGCGGCGTTACCAAGGGGCTGGCGAGATTTTCCTATTGTTCTTTACATGCATGAAAACCAGGTTGCGTATCCAACAAATGATGCTCGCGATGCTTCCTTTGCGTTTACAAATTTGCACAGCGTGTTAACTGCGGACCTCACTATCTTCAACAGCAAGTGGAACCTAGACTCGTTCATTTCTGGGATTGAAGCATTGCTAGAAAAGTCATGGGATACAACATTGAAAGACATAGGCAACCGCATTCGCGAAAACTCAACGGTAGCTTGGGTGCCTGTTGAACTTCCACCTGATGAATTGGCAAATTCGAGAGTTTTACATAACTCTGATAACGAAGGACGTACATTTGGCTCAGAGCCAACACGAATCGTCTGGCCACATCGCTGGGAACACGACAAAGGGCCGGAAGAATTGCTTGCACTCGCAAGAAAACATTCGCATGATTTAAACCTCCGCTGGATAATCCTCGGGGAACAATACAAACAAGTACCAAGTGCCATATTGCAATTTAAATCCGAATTCACTGATCGGATAGATCACATGGGGTTTGCCAAGTCGAAAGGGGAGTACTGGCAGTGGCTTTCTAAGGCCGATTGGGTGCTTTCCACAGCTAATCACGAATTTTTCGGTATTGCAGTCATCGAAGCACTTTTTGCAGGTTGCCTGCCGTGGCTCCCCGATAAACTAAGTTACCGCGAACTTTTGCCAGCTTGTGCAAGGGGACTGTCCCCAGGTCTGCCCAAAGGTCTGCCAAAGAAGCTGACATCAGAAATAAATGCCCATCTTCGTATGGCACAGGCACCCCAAGCCAGCAAACGGATCGATTCACTCATTTCTAGCGTTTTGTAACCGGTTGCCGCTAAAGGGCTACTTTTAATTAGGTACGCATGTGTAACAATTGCCAAAAACGCCATTTCGCTCTCCCTTTCCATTATTTTGATGAATCTGTACCGCCTTTTTTAACGAATAAACTTCTATTACAACCCTTATTTGGCTATATTGAGTGATTGAATAATCCTTTATCAACTGCTTGGAGACAGAAATGAACTTTAGAATTCGAACCCTTATAACAACTACCCTGACCCTTGCGCTTTGCAACATGATCCATGGCGAAACCGTCATAGACAATAATCTTATACAACGCATGGATGAGGTTGGACCAAAGGGGACTGTCTCGACACTAGTTTATTTAGTAGATCAAGTGGATGTTAAATCTCTATCCGATTCAATTGCCCGATCCAACATGCGTTTTGTAGACAGACATCAGCTTGTCGTAGAAACTTTACAAGCTACTGCATCGAGCACACAGGGTTCAATTCTAGCTTCACTGAAGAGCCAACGAGGGGCAACAGGTATTACACCGTTTTGGATTTCAAATGTTATTCGTGTGGATGCACGCCCTGATGTCATCCATGAACTCGCAAACCGAAGCGATGTGCTTCATATTTATTTGAATTATGAAATTGAACTCGTCGAACCTGTTCGCATGGGACCCGTTGAACAAACAGACAACCGTGGTGGAGCTGAGCAAGGGATTATCGCAATCCGCGCAACCGAAGCATGGCAGATGGGGTTCACTGGCGATGGCGTACTTGTTGCAACTTTAGATACTGGCGTCGATGGAAACCATGAAGCATTGGCAAGTCGTTGGGCTGGTCTTCGACCTGAATACGCTGGACATCCTGAGTGGGCATTCCTTGATCCTTATACCTACAACCACAACTTTCCCTTTGACTCTGGCAGTCATGGTACCCATACTATGGGTACTGTTTGCGGCGGTTCGCCCGGACTTGGCATTGGCGTTGCACCAGACGCACACTGGATTACTTCTGCAGGTATAGACCGCAGTTCCATTGCTGAAACAGTGGCCGATGCAATCGAAACTTTTCAATGGTTCCTTGACCCAGATGGCAATCCTGCAACCGCTTGGGACGTACCACGAGTATGTTCCAACTCTTGGGGCTTAACATCCGGTCATGGCTACCCAAACTGCGACCAAACTTTCTGGACATACCTCGATGCACTTGAAGCAGCGGGCTGTGTTGTTCTGTTCTCTGCAGGTAACGAAGGTTCTTCGGGTTTGCGTCGCCCTGGCGACCGTGCAACCGATGATTATCGCACATGCGCAGTTGCTGCGATTGACCCATACAACGCAAGTTTCCCCATCGCGAGTTTCTCTTCGCGTGGACCAACAAACTGCACACCTTCTGGTGCTTCTGCAATTAAACCAGACATTTCTGCTCCGGGCGTAAGCACATACTCCAGCGTTCCTGGTGGATACTCTTCGTACGATGGCACTTCGATGGCGTCGCCTCACATTAATGGCGCCGTTGCTTTAATACTTCAGGCTAACCCTAATCTTTCCGTTGAAGAAGTAAAAGAAATTCTTTACGTCACTGCTGTTGACCTAGGTTCCGCCGGCGAAGACAACGACTACGGCCACGGGATTATTGATTGCGTTGAAGCAGTTAATTTGGCAATCGAACTATCAGATCCTTGCGAGGCACCACTTGGATTTTGCCCACAGGATATTGACGGCGACTACAGCGTTAACGTTATAGATTTACTTTCAGTCATCGATACGTACGGTGTATGTGGAGATGGTTCATTTAAACCCGCCGGTGATGTTGATGGAGATTGTTGCGTCACTGTTGCAGACATACTTTCTGTTGTTGATGCTTGGGGAAATGACTGTACCCCAGTTGGCGCGTGTTGCCTTCCAGAAGGGGGCTGCTCAGAGGCAGAAACTGAAGCGGATTGCTTACAAGCAGGTGGCGAATACAACGGCGATGACTCAACTTGTGATTTTTCCAACTGCCCAGACAATGGCGCTTGTTGTTTCGATGATGGTTCATGCACGTATGGAATGCCAGACCAATGTATCGCACAGGGAGGTGCATTCCAAGGCAATGGTACCGCCTGTGACACGACTAATTGTCCTATTGCTGGCGCTGGCGATGAATGCACAGGACCTTTGATAGCAAACATCGGAGCAAATTCCTTTGAAACGAATACCGCTACTCCAAGTTCACCTGAGCCAGATGAAGCACAATGCGCTGGAACGTATTTGGACTGGGATGGCTCACCAGATATTTGGTTCATTTACGTAGCTGGGGAGTCTGGATCAACACATTTCACGACCTGCGATTCATCAAGTTACGACACCTCAATGGTTTTATATGAAGGAACTTGTGACAACCAGGTGGCATGCAATGGTGATGCGAGTAACGATACTGGTTGCCAATCGTATCACTCTGAGATTGATTACACAGTACAAGCCGGTTCAACGTACTACATCCGTATTGGTGGTTGGATAGGATCTACTGGCTCTGGAACGCTTACGATCAATTGAGTAGGTAAGCTTTCAAACATGCTCTAAGTGTTATCAGTGAATTTAATGCAGTAATTCCCTGTTTTAATGTTGGATGTTTTAAAAAATGTGTAACAATGAATAGACACATTGAGGAGCGAGATTCATGATATTCAAACCTAGTTATATTGTTATATGTCTAATTATTGGTGGCAGTGTTCAGGGCGCCCAACCCAAGGGTGATAACACAATTGTAGAAGACCCGACAGCGCTCATTGTCAAAATTCCTGCAAAGCAAAGACCGTATACGAAACAAAGTACATTTGGCATTGGGAACAAACAATTAGAAAGACCTTCCTATACGAATAGCCCAACAGGCGAAAAGGTAATTGCTAACGATGGAACAAACGAAAGCAACAATTATCTTGGGGGTGAACCACTGGGATGCGTTTGCTCAGCTCAATACGTAGTTGGCGATCGAGTTGTTTCGCTCGTTGATTCTCCAGACAACAATAATCAAATCATGATTGGTTCTATGGGAACTGTTGTTTGCGGTGATGTAGAAAATCCATGGGATTTACCACTCTTAGTTGAATGGGATGACATTACAAATGGCCACGACGGTGTTGATTATTGTGATTGTGGCGATAGTGGCGCGGAACCTGGTAGCAATCAGTCTTGGCTTGTTCAGTGCGACTGGGTAGAAATTGTTGTCCAAACAATCGATTGTGTTTGCGATTCTACATATACAAAGGGCGATAGAGTCCGATTGCTTGTGGACAATCCACACGACGAACCGGGATTACTTGCAGGTGCAATGGGCACAGTCGTTTGCGGCTGGTCTCTTTTCGACCAACCGTATGTGCGCTGGGATAACTGGAACGATGGAAATGAGAATGCAGATATGTGGTGCGATTGTGAAACTGAAACTGATATTGGAGTTACAAACCAATTACCCGTCTATTGCGACTGGTTAGAATTAGTTCCCGCCATTGATTGTGTATGTGATTCAGAATACATCAAAGGAGATCGAGTCCAACTTCAGGTCGACAATCCATGGAACGCCTCGCTCCTTGCGGGAGATGTTGGAACAGTTGTTTGTGGTTGGTATGACTTTTTATATGGCGAACAACTCTTTGTTCGTTGGGACTCCTATGCAAACGGACACGAGAATGTAGAGGCTTGCACTTGCGAAACAGAAGACTATCTGGGTATTTACAATATCTCAGCAGTTCTATGCGAGTGGGTACTCCCCTTAAACGAGAATTGCTCCGCAGACCTCAACGCTGATTCTACTGTTGATGTTTCGGATTTACTTTCGCTCATTGCAGCATGGGGGCCATGCGGTATACCCTGTAATGCTGATCAAAATGGAGACAATATTGTTGACGTTTCGGATCTCTTGACCCTCATCGCCGCTTGGGGTTTTTGCCCTGCTGTGAGCGAACCAGATGGAGCATGTATGTTGTTAAACGAGCAAATCTGTACCATTGTGACCCAAGACATCTGCATAGGATACGGTGGCTTCGGATGGGCAGAAGGCGGCACATGTGTGGACACAGACCTCGACAGAATTCCAGACGTCTTTGAACTTGGAAACTGTTCGATTCCAAGTAATGGATATTCTGGCAGTTTTTCTAACGACGCTGATTCGGACAACGATGGCATCAACGATGGTGACGAAGTGTACGGAACGCTCGATGGTCTTGACCTACCGCTTTTCGGATGCAATCCATGCAGATACGATATTCTTGTAGAGTCCGACTGGGTATATGGAACTGGGATTAATGAAGATGCATATAAGTTGCACGCGAATCAAGTTGCAAACGTAGTCGCTTCTTTTGCAAATTCTCCAGTGTTAAATTATGACTGGACACTTGGAGTGAATTTAATTCTTGACATTGGACAAGCACCTTACGGTGGAGGTAATAGCGTCGCAGATCCTAACGGTAACAATGTTGTAGATATGGATAACTGGGATCTTGATGGTTCAGAATATCAATCGATAAAAGATGCTAACTTTGCCGCAAATCGTGTAGGGTATTTCCATTATAGTTTGTCCGTCTGGAAATTTAGTGTATTAGGTACTTCGTATAATTACTCAGGCGTAGCCGAGATTAATGGAAACGATTTCTTCCTTGCAACGGGGCAATACTTCGCAGGCGATGATGACCGTATTGGCAATACCTTCATGCACGAACTCGGGCACAACTTGAATTTGCGCCACGGTGGTGATGAAAATCTTAACTATAAACCCAACTACAACTCTGTGATGAATTATCGATTCCAAATGTGCGGTGTTGACGTTGATGGCGACACGTTCCCCGACTTGGCGCTCGATTATTCAAGCGGAAGTTATATTGACTTAAACGAGAGCGATCTCGATGAGACTGTTGGAGTAACTGGCTGGGGTCCTGCAATAGACTGGGACTTAGACGGTAATTCAAACGAGACCGGTATCACGAGAAACATCAATTGCAAAATCTGGGATGCATGGGATTGTGGACCGTATGATTTAACTACTAAAACTTGTGGTTCTGGCAGCAATTGTGGAGACAGCAGTTGCAACGTGATAAGTGATTACAACGATTGGATCAATATTGTTTATTCTGGCATAGCAGACGGTGATTTCGCTCCTAAGGAAATTATTTTCTGTGGACCAGAGGGCAAAACCAGCAGATAGAAACGTTCACATTTCTTTGTTAATCTCTACGCTAAGACTCAATATTTTAGATGTACAGCATCAAAGTTGATCTTTAATAACATCAGTGTACGTTTTTGCATCAAGCAAACAATTTTCAACCGCCGGCAAAGCCCAGTTGTCTTGCTGGACAAAAAACATGCGGTCGTTCATTGTTGGCCTTCGAACTTCTTCGCAAGTTCCATTTGAGATAAGACCTTGCGCGTGAATTGGCATAGCATGTCCCCAACGCGTCATGCGTACTTGTTTCACCTTTGTATCTGGAATGTCTAGCAACTTCAGTATTTTTCGGACTTGCGGCGCAAGCATGCGTGAATAGTTATTCCAATTTGCTTCATGTAGTAAAGTCCACCGGCCAAAATCAAATGGCAACGGCCAATACAAAGTTAGCACATTGCTCATTCCATGTTGAATTGAGCCAGCCGCGTAATTACCATCGACTACGTCACAGACAAAACGGTCGTCTTCAGCCGCAATTTGGTCCATTGGGTAGATGCCATCGCCAAGAAGGAAGATGTCGTAAAAGTCACGTTTAATTGGCGCATCAAGAAGTATGTTTGCAACAAGATAACCACGGTATTCAAGTGAATCCATCGCGTCATACTTCGCAACATCCTCAACAATAAGTTCATTAATGATGCCTTTACAAATGAACTTTGGACACGCCATCACAACTTTTTTCGCAAGTAAGGCGCGGCATCTTCCATCGGTTCCTACCCAAGTTACTTGCGATTTATTTCCAGGCCCTGAAACAGCACGCACATCAACTACTCTGCAGCCGCCACGTATGTGGTATGGGCGACATGGTTCTGGCACGTTGTCATCCAATACTTTAAGTGCTTCCCACATTTTTTGGGCCATAAAACTGTTGCCACCGGGACAAACCCAGCGCCCAAATTCTTCGGCCGCTAAAAAGTTCCAGCCACCTGCTGCAGAAATTTCTTCCCAGCCAGCGGCAAAGGAAGAGTAACAATAGGACTGAATTGCAGCAGCAAGCACATCAGGAATTGGCATCCCCATGCGATCTTGAATATCTTGCTTCAAAGTTTTTTGATCAAGCTCATACACCCAAGCATCTTCGCTTCCGCCTACAAGTGGAATCTCTGGGTAATCGATGTTTGCCATTTGCGTCACTATTTTTCGGTATTTTGCAATTGCAAGAGCAGTATTAAAGTCTACACCTTGTCCATCAAAGAACCCAGGCAGCACTTCACCTTCGAGTTCAACAGGCGATTGGCTTTGATCAACTCGGACAACTTCGTTCATTCCTAATTCTTGATATATATCTTCTAAGAAAGTTCCCGGATCAGGCGTAATGACATAAGCGTTGCCAAGAGAGTAGGGGACTCCATTCCATTGCTCACCTCGCGCAGCGCCTCCGAATTGATTATGCATTTCAAAAATAACGGGGTTATGTTCGCGAAGAAGATACGCAGAAGTTAACCCAGAGATTCCACCTCCGACAACAGCAACGTCAATTTCTTCGCTTATTGGAGGGGGGTTACCCGCGAAACAATTTGGTGTTGGCATTGGGTGATGAAGTCCAGGAAAATCATCTCCCGTGTACCAAGAAGCGAATGGAAGTCCCTCGACGAGCTGAGTTGGATTGTTCATTACAAGTTGCACTGGTGAAGATGCACCGTAGGTTGTCGCGCCAGTATCAACACAATCTCCTCGCAAATTGCCGGCAATTGATCTAGCAAATGTATTTCGCCGAAGAGCTATTGCTGATAACACCCCAAGTCCTGTACCTATAAATTCTCTGCGATTCTGCATTTATACATAGAATAATGGATATTAGATTGAATTCAAAGCATAATTCCTAGTATCGGAGAGTTTTACATAACATAGGAGTAACAAAATGCAAAGTGGATGGTTATATGTTACAAAACACAGAAGTTAACTGTTTCAAACATTTGAAGTACACATAATACAAAGGAGTGAATCATGTACTACTTAGATGAAATAATGGACAGAACGTTTGATTCGTGGAGCAAGATGCTTGGTGCAAATGATGTTTCGTTTTGGGGAAGTTCAATAGTAGAGATTAAGCAAGCTCCCGAAACAGAAACAACTATTGAAACACCTGCATGGGAACCTGCTGATTCGAACGATTGGGAGCTTGAAGACAAAACTCAAGTTGATATCGAAACTAAAACTCAAGTTCAAGAAACAACTGGAGTAATGGAAACTCACTGTGAAACTGAATCGGTGCATAGAAACCAGATTTCAGATGGCGACGTTTCATCTACTTCAGCAATTTACAATCTTACTGACACAGCGAGGGGTGCCGTGGAAGATCTATTACCTTTTGATGATGAAACTGAGAACTAAACACTAGCAGAAGTTCGAGAGCTGTTACCAAAAGAAGCAGCACTTACGAATTTAGAAGCAACGTGCCAATGAGCCATGCTTCGGGGCCGCTTTCAAAAGAAAGCGGCTTTTTTAAATCACCACCCCGCTTCGCCGATAATACATATTATGTTAAATTGTACGCTAGCGAACAAATAGGGCGCTTGGTTCTTAATGCCCTTTTGTGTGGATTGATATGTTAAACGGCAGAAAATTATTACTCAGGAACATGGTCCCCATGCTGCAATGAGTTCAAGAAGGTCTGCTACTTGCACAGTACCATTGCCATCTAAATCACTTGGGCACGCTGCGACTCCACAACACTCATCTAGTTGCATTTGAAGTTTAAATAGTTGCATTTGAAGTAGATCAACTTCGGCCGTCAGGAAATCAATACTATCGGTGTTATATACCACTTGTTCACTATCTTGTACTTGGGCGTTATATAAATCAAAGATGTTGAAACTCTCGCCACTTATCATGTTAGTAAAGAGTACCTCTTCGCTCATGAGATTTATGTTTTGACTAGCCTGAAGGTTCATGAAGAGAGCATTAAGATTAATGTCATAGCTATCAATAAAGGTTTGAAAACCGGATACGTTGAGGTCTCCAAAGGCATTGAGGCCACTGTTGAAGTCAGCTGGACCTACTTGGGATAAAGGACCGGTGATAATTACGCCATAGGGGTGAACATCAGGACCTCTGGGTTCGCCTGAAGTTGCTGCGAGTGTTGCCATCCCTGCCGCCACTGCCATTGCTCCTATGGCAAAAATTCGCATTCGTTTATTATTTTTTTCTAGTTTCGTTAATCGTTCTTGTATATCACTCATATTCTTATCCTTTGTTATGTAAAACTCTTACGACGGGCACACTCCCCTTAAACAATCAGAAAATTATTACTCAGGAACACGGACCCCATGCTGCAATGAGTTCAAGAAGGTCTGCTACTTGCACAGTACCATTGCCATCTAAATCACTTGGGCACGCTGCGACTCCACAACACGAATCCACCTGAGTTTGCAGTGCATCGACCTGAGCCTTGAGTGCAAACAAACTGAAATCTTCCCACGCGTTTAAATCTCTTACAATCACATCAGTATACGATTCCAGAACCAAATCATTGAAAGAACCAATGCTCGCACTCGATGTTCCATAGAGGCTCAAATTATTCCATGCTTGAATATCAATATCCGCCGCTTGTTGACGAATCATCAAGTTGCTATTCAGTTGCAACCAATTCGTTGCCCAATCTCCAAGATCTATATAATCTCCACCATATCTACTCGTAGACGCAGAAGTCATTTCGATTGAATCGCTTACATCTACTTCAAATGTAGCGCCCGACCAAAGCCAGCCACCTCGCTCGCCACCCGCTGCAAGCATCGTTGCGCAAACTCCAAGGACGAGTGTACATGCACCAAGAATTTTCATTCTTCGGTACCCTTTCTGTAATTTTGTATTTTGCTGGCAAAGCAACAAGTTCTTTTCTTCTAACTTATCTAGCCGTTCATTCATAGATTCCATTTCAATCTCCATTTATCTCAATAACTACATTAGTACTTAAAATAACTCACCAAAAATAATATATCTTCTAAATTTCCAAAAGCAAGTATTTTATTCTTTTACCATCGCTAGCTTGATTAAATGGGGTCTCATAGCCCTCAAATCAATTTTATTGAAATAGCAGACTACTTTTTATGTATTTTCTTGAATGTGCATAAATACTAGGACCACCCTCCTGTTATGTGAAACTCTTACGTCAAATGAAAAACCCTGCTACAAGGGGTTTTGCGTACTCATAAAAACTTTTTGCACTAGATTTGCACCAAACTTAGTTAATTGTGATTAAATACACCCATGGAAAATAATCTTTCGGATGATCTCAAACATTTCATAGATACTGTCGAGTGGACTTGGGCAAAAACATATGCTGACACCTGGCCACACCATTACATTGTGAAAGAACGAGTTGATGAAGAATTATTTCTCAAATTCGTCCTTCATATTAGAGAGTACGGCAAGTGGGAGCTTTTTTACAACACTCCCCTCAAATATTTTAAACAAGATGAAAATGTCTACTGGACCATGGTACCTAAAGAGAATGATTCTAAATGGTACCCACCTGAAGAAGAAGATATCATCAACTGTTGCTCGGCTAATGACACCTATGCAACACGATTACATAATGGAACATTGCCCGAAAATACGTAATGATAGAAAATAAGAATGAATTCTAATTTAATCAGCCAATCTGATTGGGGCGCGTGCGACGATCTTGTTTCCGCATACTCGGCAGTTATTAATCAAAAATATGAATCGCTATTAAATCTAGTAGAAACGTGGGACAATATTCTTTCTGACCTTGGAGGCGATCCTACACATATTGATTGGAACTCATTTCATGTGCTGCGCCTAACTCGTGAAGAGGACTGGTCAGATTAGCTATCCTTTCTCATCAAAAGATCGGTAACTGGCGTTTTTGCAAGCAATTTGTTTGAAACAAATAAACGTACCACTCAAAATTATTCAAAGCCAAAAATGATTCTTCGCGAAGTACCTCAAGATCAATATCGCGCAGACCTAATTGTCCAATGGGCAGATGAATATTTCTCTCACATTGAGGTTAAGGTTGGGGACTCAAATCTATTCAAGACATACGCTACTAGTCGAGCAATGCAGTCAAAGTTCGGCCAATCATCAGATCGATGGACAGATTACATCCTCCTTCTTTCGAGCCAGATTCCTGATTGGGAATCGATGCAAAGTCACAAAGATCGCACCATTCATTTGCTGACATGGGAGGATGTATCAGTCTCATTACGATTAGCATTGCAAAGCAATGAATCAATTCTTTGGAAATCATGGGCTTACAGTTTTATTGGTGCAATTGAACAGTTACTCATTGGATATAACGGACATTTGCTCCACGAACGACA
>JACNLO010000031.1 GCA_014381555.1 Planctomycetota bacterium
GCTCCACTTCCTTGCAAACTATTTCGAGAGTCTGCGTCTGCAAGTACATCATGAACGAGTTCACGAATTTCATTTGCTCGAACTTCAGTAATCCAATCGTTGTCGTTTTGTGCTCGTTCTTGATCGAGTTCAAGACGAAGTTGTTCAACAACTGCGTTTGTGGCAGCGTTTGCTGATTCAAGTTCAGCAATTCGTGCGTCTAGGCCATTGTTTGGTGTTGCTCCAAACAGTAGCAGTGAGATGAGAGGGGTAATTGTCATGTTGTGCCTCCTTATGGCTGTGTTTCGACCGCCCTTACGGTCATTTAGAGTGTTCTAACTTTATGTGAAGTTTTTCACGATTAAGTGGCAATATACTCTTGACGTAAAGAAATATCAAGATAAGATTCTCTTAATATCAAATAAAAGTGAAATATTTCACAGAAAAGAGGTTCCATTCCATGCTAACATCTGGCCTACTCATATTGCTCGATAGCACACAGCAAATCGCTGAAAAGGGGATTTCTACACTAAAAACAGATACTCGATTCACTTTTGGTGATCGCATCGAAAAGACGCTTCAGCCAGCAGTTCTAGAGACGCAATCAGCAAAAGAAGCCCGCGAGGCAACTGACCTCGCCCGTTCCATACTAGGAATACTTGAAGTCCACGTCGTTTCCGTGGATTTTCAGACAAATTTACTTAACTCAACCTCGGGAGGAACAATGGAGACCACTAATGATTGATAGAAGATCTTTCGTAAAACACGCTGCTCTGACCGCAGCAACAGCAGCTGCGCTACAAAGAGCAACTCACGCCAAATGTATTTCCCTAAACCAATTTGAACCCAATACTGGAGTCAAATGGGACAAAGCACCATGCCGTTTTTGTGGTACTGGCTGTCATGTCGAAGTTGGAGTTAAGGACGGAAAGGTAGTTGCAGTCCGTGGTGACCAAAAAGCAGAAGTCAATAAGGGGTTACTCTGTGTCAAGGGGTACCATGTTGGTTCAATACTTTACGGTGAAGACCGACTCACCACTCCCCTACTTCGCAAGAATGGCAAACTTGTTCCAATTACTTGGGACGAAGCAATTGATGTTATTGCTGAGCGTGTTGAAACAGATCCAAATGGATTTGCAATTTACGGCTCTGGGCAATGGACCATTCCAGAGGGATACGTTTGCCAAAAATTCATCAAAGCAGGTCTTGCAAATAACCACATCGATCCGAATGCACGCTTGTGTATGGCTTCTGCTGTGACTGGTTTCCTTGGAACCTACGGAGTTGATGAACCAGCAAGTTGCTATGACGATTTGGATGAATGTGATGTTCTCATCACTTGGGGAAACAACCCTGCTGAAATGCACCCTGTTCTGTATAGTCGAGTACTAGACCGAAGAAGTCGCGGCGACAAAGTAGAAATTATTGATATTGGAACTCGCCGAACTCGCACAACCGATTTTGCTGACAAGTATATTAACTTTAACCCACACTCCGATCTTGCAATAGCAAATGGTATTGCCCACTTGCTTATTAAAAACGGAACATGGGACAAAAAATTTGTTGAAGAAAATTGTGCATTCCGTGCTGACCCTGCTAGCGGTCCATCATTGTTTGGCGATGCTATTACATTTGATGAATACAAAAAAGGACTTGAACCATACACCCCTAAGTATGTAGAAGAAATTTCTGGCGTTCCTGCAGAAGATATTGTCATGCTCGCAGAACGATTTGGAAATCCAAATTTGAAAATAACAAGTTTGTGGTGCATGGGGATGAATCAACATACTCGTGGCACAGCAATGAACACCTTGCTCCACGCTGTACACCTTCTAAGTGGACACTTTGGCAAACCAGGCGATGGCCCTCAAAGTTTGACAGGTCAGCCATCAGCATGTGGCACCGTTCGCGAAATCGGAACACTCGCCCACGCACTTCCAGGTGGGCGCATCGTCAAACTAGAACCACACCGCACTGCTTGCGAAGAAATGTGGAATCTTCCTAAAGGTCGCATCAATGCTAAACCTGGTTACCACACCGTCAAAATGTGGGAACAATTCTGCAAGCCAACTGCTGAAGGTGGCGATATCTCGACAATTTGGGTACAAGTTACAAACCCAGGGCAATCTCTTCCAAACTTGGACAAATTGTTTAACGCTAAGAATGGTCAAAAAGATAAGTTCTTAATTGTCTCTGATGTCTATCCAACTGTGACCACTGAACAAGCAGATCTTGTCCTTCCATCCTCCATGTGGGTTGAGAAGAACGGAATCTTTGGCAATTCAGAACGGCGTACTCAACAATGGTTCAAACAAGTTAATCCTCCCGGAGATGCTCGCGATGATGTTTGGCAAGTAATTGCAGTTGCAAAAGAATTGTATGACCGCGACTTTGCAGGCATGAAGGACAAGGACGGAAAATTCTTGTTCACCGTCCTTGATGAAAACGGTAAACCATTCCCTGCATGGAATTGGGATAAATACTATGACACAAATGTCGACAAGTATTTATACGAAGAGTACAGACCATTTACTTTCGCTAAGAAAAAGAACGTTGCACCATACGATGAACTAGTCAAGACCCGCGGTCTGAGATGGCCAGTCGTCCAACAACCAGATGGTTCTTGGCGCGAGACACGGTATCGATTCAGCGGCTTTGATGACCCATTTGTTGAAGAAGGTCGTGAAATTGATTTCTACAACTCAAAGACAAAGAACCACCGTGCACAAATTTGGTCAAGACCATATGTTGCTCCACCTGAAGTCCCAACTCCTGAATTTCCTTTATGGTTATGTACCGGCAGAGTGCTTGAACAGTGGCATACTGGTTCCATGACGAATCGCGTCGAAGAAATTAGACGTGCAATGCCAGAGGCCTATGTTGAAATTAATAAGGCAGATGCACAGAAACTTGGAATTCGTTCTGGAAACATGGTGACAGTCTCAACAAAACGCGGCGATTTAACTTTGCCAGCTTGGATTGGCGGACGCGGAGAACCACCAAAGGGTTCTATGTTCATTCCATTCTTTGATGATAAACGATTGGTTAATAACTTGACCTTAGATGCGTTCTGTCCAATTTCAAAACAACCAGATTATAAAAAATGTGCGGCAAAAGTCGCCAAGGCGTAAGGAGGTTGCCATGAACACTCGATTAGTATTTATCCCGCTGATTTGCACTGCTTTAGTTGCTGGTGTAGCATCAACTTCGGTTTCTTGGAGTCCGCCTACAGCAAGTAGCGAGCGAATGTCAATGGAGCGATTATTGACTACTCCGCAAGAAGCAGATGATGTTTCTTCACGCAGATTCTCAAAACCTCAAGGCACTCGGAACGACTCTCTTGAGTCAAGAATGGAAAACAGGTCATTCGACGGTGCACCACCGATGATGTCCCATGCAATGTCATTTGGTGACAACAAGAGTTGCCTTGATTGTCACGGTAAGGGATTCACGATGGGCAAACGCATTGCTCGGGCAATGCCACATGCGCAACTTGAAAATTGCACGCAATGCCACATTGAGCAAGAAAGTGATATGTTCGGAGAGGTCACTGTGGTGACAAATTACTTTGATGGATTGCTTCCTCCAGAAGGTGGCACACGCTCATTTGAAGGTGCGCCACCTACGATGCCCCATGGGTTATTGATGCGAACCAATTGTCTTTCATGTCATGGAAGCACTGGGTATGCCGGATTGCAAACCGATCACCCAGAAAGGCGAAATTGCACACAATGCCATTCGATGGCAACTCCCCTCTTTGTTCCCTAAAAAGTCGTTCCCTAAAAAGTCGGCCCTATCCACGACCGACTCCCATAAACCCCCAGCTCATGCTGGGGGTTTACATTTGTGAGGTCGGGGGTCTGACCCCAGACCTGACCACTGGTCAGACCCTCAAATGTATTGCGTTTCCTGGGGCAGGGCAAACGTACAAACATACACCACAAGCGGTACAGATTTCAGAGTCAATGTTCGGCCTCCCTGCTTCCATCGTGATAGCATCTTCGACTGGACAACGTTCTACACAAACCGTGCAAATCGTCCCTCGAAAAGCCAAGCAGGCAATCGAATCAATTTTTGCAACGCCCATCGCAACAGGAGCATCCATTCTAAGCACACCTGCTTCACAAACAGGAACGCAAGGCATATCTTCACACATCACACAAGGTTGCGAATCTGCATCGATGATCGGCATGCCCGCAAGAAGTCCATCACATTCAGGTGCTCGAAAAAGTGCATGCGGCGGACAGGCTTGAATGCACGCATCGCATTTCGTGCAACCAGCTACGAACTCAGACTCGGGAACTGCATGTGGTGGTCGATGAACGAATGAACTTCCACGTTTTGCTTGACCTGCAGGAGTTTTAATTGAAAATTCTGGAGTTGATTCTTTCTCAAGTTGTTTCACACCACGATCACGGATAATTTTAATCCAATCCCCCTTCAAAATTCCCCTACGTGACATGCCGCGTTCGTCGCTCATAACGAGTATCGTACACGACCTCATGGCCACCATTGACTGGATTATTGTAGGACTTTACGTCGCTTCAGCTATTGGCATTGGCGCGTGGTTCACTCGTAAGGCAAGCCGAGGAACAGGCGACTTCTTCGTCGCTGGTCGATCGCTTGGATGGTTTGTTGCTGGTACTTCCATCGTCGCAACGACATTTGCTGCAGATACCCCAGTGTTTGTGTCTGCAATGAGTCGAAATGAAGGCATTGCTTCAAACTGGCTTTGGTGGAGCGTACTCATTGGACAAGTTGCAACTGCAACCATTTTTGCACGACTCTGGAGACGTAGCGAAGTCATCACAGATGTTGAGTTTGTGCAACTACGCTATGGATCGGGTCCAGTTACGAAACTGCTCCGTATTTTTAAGTCGTTCTTTCAGGGGATATTTGTGAACTGCGTTGTCATGGCTGCAGTGACACTTGCCATGGTCAAAATTACAACCGTTCTCCTAGGCATTGACCCCGAGCATACTTGGATTGTTCTTCTTGTGCTTGGTTTTGTGGGGTTACTCTATTCGGCTATGTCTGGCTTGTATGGTGTTGTCTATACCGACATCGTTCAGTTTGGACTTGCAATGATTGGGTCCATTGGGCTTGCCGTAATTGCCTATTATGATGCGTCGAAGGGCGAAGGCATGATGGCGAAGCTATCAGAAGCAACCAATTTCAACCCAGAACTTTTACAATTCTTTCCACGGTACGACGAAATTAGTTGGCCGCTCTTTACATTCATTGTCTACGTCATGGTGCTTTGGTGGGCATCCGCCCCCGGAAAAGGGTATGCAGTTCAACGATTGCTCGCAACAAGAAGTGAACGTGACGCGAAACTTGCATTCCTCTGGTACGCGTTTTTGCATTACGTCATGCGGCCTTGGCCTTGGATTGTAGTTGGCATCTTGTCCCTCATCTATTTTCCAGCTGTGGATGATGCCGAAACAGTTTTTCCGCTTATGATTGACAAATTCCTACCTAGTGGCTTGAAAGGAATCATGGTTGCTGCAATGCTTGCTGCATTCATGAGCACGATTGATACGCACCTCAACTGGGGCGCATCGTATCTTGTCAACGATGTGTACGAGCCATACATCAAACCAAAAGCCTCGCCAAACCATTATGTTTGGGTAGCGAGGTTTGTCATGATGTTCATTATGGCTGCAGCGATTGTTGCAACAACATTGATTCCAGATATTCTCAGCGCTTTCAAATTTATCGGTGTGTTCTTTGCTGGAATCGGCACAGTCATGATTGCTCGTTGGTTCTGGTGGCGAGTGAATGCAAAAACTGAATTAGCGTCGCTAATTGCAACTATTGTCTTTGGAACTGCACTCCTTATCTGGATTCCAAACACAGAAAATACTATTGAAGTTGGCATGTTATTTGAGTTGTCACTTTTTTCAAAGACATACATCTTCACATACATGGGTGAAATCATTGAACCAATTGACAAGTTCGGTCTTCGGGTCCTCATCATGACTTTTGGCGTTGCTGCGGTTTGGATTCCCGTTGCATTTATAACTTCAAGTGAACCAAGCGAAGCCACAATTGCATTTCATGAGAAGATGCAAATTGGTGGAACCGGCTGGAACAAGATTTCTCGTATTCCTGCCGAACTCACATCAGGCATTTATGAGTGGGTGATTGTCATGGCACTCTTGCTATGCATTTTGCTCGGCACTGGAAAACTCTTGTTCCACGAATGGCTTGTTGGTGGAATCTTGATCGCGGGGGCAATCATTCTTCTGATTCCATTTTCAATAATTCTTAAACGTGCAAGGATTCACCACGCATGATTCGATGGATTGGACTAATCGCTGGACCACTTATTGCTGCAATTGTCTATTTTCTTGCTCCAACTGAGTTTGGAGAGGGAGAAATTTTTTCATCTGCTGGTCGAATGACCCTCGCCGCACTCTCATGGATGGCTATTTGGTGGATGAGTGAGGCAGTACCGCTAACAGCCACAGCACTTCTTCCTCTTGTAATTTTTCCATTCCTTGGAGTATCTTCAATTAAAGATGCTGCGTCACCATTTTCCTCACCACTTATTTATTTATTCCTTGGTGGATTCCTTATGGCTGCAACGATGCAACGCTGGGAACTCGACAAGCGAATCGCACTGATGGTTCTAAAATCAGTTGGTTCTTCACCAAGAAAAATCGTCTTTGCCTTCATGCTCGTAGCAGCCGTTTTCAGTGCCTTCGTTTCAAACACGGCTACTGCTGCAATGATGCTACCGCTCGCTCTTGGTGTTTTAGCAATCACAAAAAAAACCGGTAACTTGCTTCCACCACCTGCCCTTCTTCTTGGAATTGCGTACGGAGCATCCATCGGAGGGCTTGCAACAATTATTGGCTCTCCGCCAAACGGATTTGTCGTCCAGTTCCTTGAGAGCGAATACGACTTGCAAGTAAGTTTTCTTGATTGGATGAAACTTGGCGTGCCAGTTGCATGCGTGATGCTTCCACTTACGTGGTGGTTGCTCATAAAATTCCTCCATCCATCAGGAAATAAGAAAGTTCCAGGGCTCGGAGATGTAGTAACAAAACAGTTACAAGAAATGGGGAAACCTTGCGCTGGCGAAATTGCTACTTTTATAGTTTTCTGCTGTGCCGTTCTTGGTTGGGTCACTCGGCCACTGCTTATCGATTTGTTTCCTCAAGCAAACATCACCGACGCGGGAATCGCAATGACTGCAGGCGTTGCACTTTTTGTCATTCCTG